>JANQKA010000311.1 GCA_028281405.1 Hasllibacter sp.
GACCGCTTTCCGGTTTCCAGCGCGTCATGACCGGAAAAACAATCCCTCCGGCGACGAACGGACCGCGGGTTCGAATCCGCGCGGGACGGCCCGCGGTCCCAATCGGTCCTATCCGACCGCGCGTGACGGGGCGCGCAGGTTCATATGCCGGTTCACGTCCTTGTAGAGCAGGTACCGGAATCTGCCCGGCCCCCCCGCGTAACAGGCTTGGGGACAGAATGCGCGCAGCCACAGGTAGTCGCCCGCCTCGACTTCGACCCAGTCCCGATTCAACCGGTACACCGCCTTGCCCTCGAGGACATATATTCCGTGTTCCATGACATGGGTTTCGGCGAACGGGATCACCGCTCCCGGTTCGAGGGTCACGATGTTGACATGCATGTCGTGGCGCATGTCCGCCGGGTCGACGAAACGGGTCGTCGCCCACTTTCCGCCGGTTTCCGGCATCGGCGTCGGAACGATGTCCGCCTCGTCCGCGGTGACGAGGTCCGGCGGCGGAAGGCCGGGCACCTCCTCGTAGAGTTTGCGGATCCAATGAAACCTCGCGGGCTCCCGTGTCCGGTTGCGCAGGGACCATTGAATTCCCGGAGGCAGGTACGCGTACCCGCCCGGTTCGAGGTCGCGCCGCGCGCCTCCGGCGGTCAGGACGCAGGAGCCTTCGAGAACGAACAGGACCGCTTCCGCTCCCCGGTCCGGTTCGGGATGGTCGGACCCTCCGCCCGGCGCCACCTCCATGATGTATTGGGAAAAGGTCTCGGCGAATCCGCCGAGGGGCCGCGCCAAAACCCAGAGCCGGGTATCTTCCCAGAACGGCAGGAAGCTTGTCACGATATCCCGCATAGAGCCTTTCGGAATCACCGCGTAGGCGTCGGTGAACATGGCCCGGTCCGTCAGGAGCCGGTCCTGACCGGGATGGCCCCCTTTCGGGGCGAAGTATTTGGCGGTCATGTGATCCTCAAGATTCGGGCCGGAAACGGAGGCTCGCGGCGTGTCCGGTTTTCCTTGCCCGGCGCGGCTTCCGGCTGCCTCCCCCACCGGCGGGTTTATCCCGTTTCCAGGGATTCCGCCAGCGCCCGCGGGACAATGTCGGAAGCGCGCGGGAATCGGTCATCCACGACCTTTTCCCGTCGCCGGGCGTGCTTGGTTCCAAAGTCCCGAATGGATTCGGTGACCGTCACAACCGTCTCCGCCGACTCGGCCCGGAAAGCGCGCGGCCGCCTCGACATATCGCGCGCCCTCGGACGGTTGGACCGCACGCCGCCGGACGTTGGGCGAAGGGAAGTGCGTTCGGGGTTGGTGGCATGTCGCATCCGGGAACGCGCCGGAAATCTCCGATGCCGCCCGCCGCGCGCGGGTCTCCGGTGGGCGGATTCGGTGGAGGCACCGCGTTGTCGCGCCATCCTTCGCTCCTATTGGTCATGCGTTCCTGAGCCGCGTTCAAGGAGGCATGACGAATTGGTGTAGGGCGGAGGCGGGCGCGGCGGCGGCGGAATTGCGGCTCGGGCTGAGGCCAAAGATGGAGCAATATCCCGTTACGAATGCGACAAATTAGGGGGATTGTCACAACGGCAGGGCTTTGGAGGCGGAGGGCGGAAACCCGCCGGACGAAAACCACGGGACCGGCACGGGGCGCGATACGGGTCGGATTATGCGGTGGGGTGGAGACACCGAAGGGCGTCGTCGAAACGGAGGCCGCGGTTCCACCGGCCGAACGATTTGACGCGGCGCCGGGACGGGTCGCCCGGAACGCGCGCGGAGATTCGCGGGATCCCGGCTATTGGCGGCGGGAGGAGGTCGAGGCTTGCCAACAAAGCGGATTCTGGCCATTCCTCCAACGGTCGCTTCAAGGCGACTGTGACGCCGCCATGGGAGGAATGAATGCGCCGCAACCCGTTCAACCCGCTTTGCACGCTCGCGGGAGCGGCGTGTTTCGCCCTCGCGGGGCACACCGCCGGCGCGCACGAGCTTTGGATCGAACCGCGCTCCTTCGTGGTGGAACCGGGAGCGGAAATCGAGGCGGACATCCGCGTCGGACAAAATCTGAAGGGCCCGGCGTATTCATACAACCCGGCCTCGGTCGAGCGCTTCGAGGTGCGCCAAGGCGCCGCGCGGGATACGGTGACCGGAAATCCGGGCGACAGGCCGACCCTCGGCCAAGCCGCGCGGGGCGAGGGATTGGCGGTCCTTGTCTACCAGTCCAGGAATCTCTCCGTGACCTACAACCGCGAGGGGGAATTCGAGGAATTCGTGGAACACATGGGAGCGGACTGGGTGGTTGAGGCGCACGCGGAGCGGGGCCTGCCGACCATTGGATTCAAGGAGGCCTATTCGCGCTACGCCAAAGCCCTCGTTGCCGTCGGGGACGGGGAGGGAGCCGATTCGGAGACGGGGCTGGAAACCGAGATCGTGGCGCTGGAAAATCCCTTCACGGACGACATGTCCGATGGGCTCGACGTCCGCGTGCTTTACCGCGGCGCGCCCAGGGCGGACGCCTTGGTGGAACTGTTCGCCCGGGGCGCCGACGGGAACGTCGAGGTCACGCCGCACCGTGCCGACTCCGGGGGACGGGTCACGTTGCCGGTCGTCCCGGGCAGGCTGCACCTCGCCAATTCGGTGGTGCTCCGCGAACCCGACGGAGACGCGGCGGAAGCGGTCCCGGGCGCGGCTTGGGAATCGTTGTGGGCGAGCCTTGTGTTCATGATTCCGGAGTGAATCGCCGGAGGTCCGATCGTGGTTGGCTCGCCGGGGGCGGTCGTCTCCGCTTTCCGGGAGGCGGCCGGCGCGACTTCAGCGTTCCGGTATGAGGCCGCGCGGATTGAACCTGAGGGCGAGGAGCAGGATGAGTCCCAACGTGAGCAGGCGCATGTGGGCCGCGCTCTCGAGCAGGTGAAGGCGGACCGCGCTTTCCGCGG
>JANQKA010000373.1 GCA_028281405.1 Hasllibacter sp.
CGTCGCGGTTCGTGCCCCCGGATGACGCGACAACGTGTCCTCCCACCGGGATTCGTCCGGGTGGAATCATCGGGAAAGAGGCGCGCGACGACACCATCCACCGGAGGCCGGCCCCGCCGCGGCCGTCCGCACGCCCGGGTTCCTCCGGATATCCCGGCCGGGGCGGCGCCAAATGGCGTCCGCGGGCGCCAGCTTCGGGGTTATTTCGTGGAAATTCGGCCCTCCAGCTTCGGGGCGACCGGGCCGACCGCCGCCATGTATTCGGCGAGGACATCCGCGAGATTCGGACCGAAATCGTAGGCGTCGTCCGCGTCGGAGAACATCTTGTATCCATCGCCGCCATTGCGGACGTAGTTGTTGGTGACGACGCCGTATGTCGCGGAAGGATCGATCGGCGAACCGCCCACCATGACTCCGGAGACGCGGGATCCGGGCGCGGCGTCGGGATCCCATGTGAAGGACATTCCCGCGACCTGCGGAAAACGTCCCGCGCCCTCCTCCACTTGGCTGACCCCGTTCTCCAGCGCGTCGATCAGGGTCCGGCCCTTGGTGGTGAAGGTCGAAAGGGTGCCCTGGAACGGCAGGACCGTCAGCACCTCGCCCATGGTCACCTCGCCCCCGTCGATTGAGGCGCGCAGACCGCCGCCATTCTGCAGCGCGACGTCGATCCCCCTTCCCTTGACGCGGTCGAGCATCGCGTCCGTGACGAGATTGCCCATCTCGCATTCGCCGGCGCGGCAGGAGGAGCGCTCGCCGTCGATGGCCGACGCAGCCCTCGCCACGACCCGGGTTTTCATCTCCTCGATCGGTCCGGCGAGTTCCGCCACCCGGGCCTTTATCGCCGGATCCTCGGCAACCGAAGCGTCGAGCAGGATGGTGTCTCCCGACGCCTCGACGACATTGCCGTCGTCGTCGAACTTGATCGTCAGGTGGCCGACGAACTTGGAATACGCGTAGGCCTGAACCACCGGCGTGCCCCCCGCCATCACCGGATAGGGAGGGGCGCCCTCGACGGTGTTGGACAACAGGGTGTGGGAATGTCCTCCCACGACCGCGTCGATCCCGTCGACCTCCTCCGCGATCCGGATGTCATTCGGCAGACCCACATGGGTCAGCGCGATGATCTTGTCCACGCCACGGGCCTCCAGTGTCGCGACATCCCGCCGCAGGCTTTCGATCTCGTCCATGAACACGACCGCGGCGGAAGGGGACGATGTTTCGGCCGTGTCGACGGCCAGCGCGGAAACGATGCCTATGCTCTCGCCTCCGACTTCGAGCACCACGTGATCGTGGATCTTGCCCGCCAACTCCCCCGAACCGGACACGTCGATGTTCCCGGAGACGACCGGAAACCGGACGCCGTCCGCCAATTTGGCGAGGCCTTCGTCGCCATCGTCGAATTCATGGTTGCCGACAGCCATCGCGTCGAAGCCGATCCGGTTCATGAATTCGATTTCGGCGTCGCCCTTGTAGGTCGTGTACATGAGCGAACCCTGGTACTGATCGCCCGCGTCCAGCACCAGAACGTTCCGGCCTTGGAGTTCCCGGCGCAGTTCGTCGATCTTGGTCGCCACGCGGGCGTATCCGCCGAAGCATTTGCCTTCGGCGTTGTCTTCGCCTCCGCAGGTGGAATCGAAGCGGTTTACAGGTTCCACGCGGCTGTGGAGATCGTTGATGTGAACGATGTGAAGCGTGTAGCCCGCCTCGGCGGTGACTCCGGTCGCGGTCGCGAGCACGATCGCGACCGCGGAGAGAAGCGGTTTGGCGAACATTTTGGGACTCCCTTTTCCGATATGATGCGCCGGAGAACCCGGCGGATGGCCGGGAAGCGGGGATTCCCGCGCCCGGGAGATGCGGCGGCTTCGAAGCGGTCGACTCCACCCGCGCCCGTGCGGGATCGAATCGCTCGCCCGCCCATGCAAGGGGCAATCGGCCTTGGAATCAACCCCTAATACCTCCCCACCCTCTGCAACGCCGCGACGGGGGGTGCGGTGTCGATTGACTCCCTCGACAGGAAGCCACGCTTGCCCCGGACCAGCCTCCATGGCCGCCTCGGCAAAGTCCGGATCGAATTTGCCGGCACGTAGCGTCCCGCCGCGAGAAACATCCGCGGGTCCGGGGTCGGCCACCGCGGGGATGGCGCGGTTCTCCCGCATCGATCGGCGGGCAAGCGTCCAATTCCGCGTGAAGCGCGGTCCTTTCCAATGTCTCGACGTTCGAGCGTGAATGCACCACGACTTTGCCCTCCCGATTCCATGCGGGGCCGTGCCGCCCCCTCGGGCGGAACCGCTCCCGGGAATGTCTTCCGGGATTTCCTCCGCCACATCGGTTCGAGTACTGGTCGAGGAACCGAATGTTCCCGGGATGGCGAAACGCGCCCGTCCCCAATGACTTCGGCGACTCCCGCCCCGACAACCGGGAGATTCCGCCCCGCATCGCCCCCGCCCCTCGGCCCGGCTTGGCGTGTGTAAGCGGTTACATGCCCCACGCGCGCCCTGAGTTCCATCGGGAATCAAAGCAATTGGACCGCCCGCGCCAGCGAACGGAACGCCGCCGCCAGCATCGGGCCGCTTGACCGCCGCCACTCCGCGCCCCAAGACACGATCATGCTGATCTACAAAATTTTCCGCGCTTCCGAATGGGACGCGCTGCGGGTCGGAGGCGAAACCCGCGGCTCGACGAAGGATCTCGCCGACGGGTTCATACACTTCTCAACGGCCGAGCAGGCGCCGGAAACGGCCGCCAAACACTTCGCCGGCGGTGAAGGGCTCGTGCTCGCCGCGGTCGATTGCGACCGGGTCGCGGAAGACCTGAAATGGGAACCTTCGCGCGGCGGCGCCCTGTTTCCCCATCTATACCGCCCCCTCCATATTGACGAGATCGCTTGGCACGAGCCTCTGCAACTGCGGGACGGCATGCATGCTTTCCCGGAACGGATGCGATGAGGTTCGCCGAACGCCTCGGCATGGCGGCGCTGCGGCGCCTCGACCCCGAACTCGCGCACGATCTCGCCCTCAAAGGCCTCCACACCCCATTCGCGCCGCTGCCCGGACCCATCTCGTCCGACCGTTTGGCGACCACCCTCTCCGGCCTCGATTTGCCGAACCCGATCGGCCTCGCCGCGGGATTCGACAAAAACGCGGTCGCGGTTGGTCCGCTCATGAGGGCGGGTTTCGGGTTCGTCGAGGTCGGCGCGGCGACGCCCCGTCCCCAACCAGGCAATCCGGCACCGCGGCTGTTCCGTCTCGCCGAGGACCGGGCCGCCATCAACCGTTTCGGGTTCAACAATGACGGCGCCGACCGGATCGCCGCGCGCCTCGCGACCCGGCCACGGGGCGTTCCCGTGGGCATCAACCTGGGAGCGAACAAACACAGCGCGGACCGCTCCGCGGATTTCGCGCGCGTGCTGGAGACCTGCGGGCCCCACGTGGATTTCGCGACCGTCAACGTCTCTTCGCCGAACACAGAATCGCTGCGCGAATTGCAGCGCGCGCGCGAGCTGGCCGCGGTTCTGGACGGAGTGCTCGCGGCGCGCGGCGGTTTGGAGCGCAGAATCCCCGTATTCCTCAAAATTTCCCCGGATGTTTCCGATTCGGAGATCGAAGGGATCGCGGAGGTCGCGTCCTCACGCGACGTGGAAGCGATCATAGCCACGAACACGACACTTTCCCGGGAAGGACTCGTCTCCCCTCTCCGCGGGGAGACGGGCGGGTTGTCCGGAGTTCCGCTCTTTCGGCGCTCCACTGAAATCCTGAGGAGACTTCATCGAATAACCGGTGGCCGGACGACGCTGATCGGCGTCGGCGGAATATCAAACGCCGATGACGCGATCGCCAAATTCCGCGCGGGAGCCTCCGCGGTCCAGTTGTACACCGGACTGATCTACGGCGGGTTGTCCCTGGCCGCCCGCATCGCCCGCGAAATCGACGCCCGGCTGGAACGCGAAGGCGAAACCTTGTCCAACCTGATCGGGCGAGACGCCTGACCCCCGTGCACGCCGCCGGCATTGTCGTCCACGATGCGATTCGGATCCCCATCCCGGTCCGGAAGCGTCCGGCGGCATCCTTCGCGGCACTTCCCCTTTCTTCCGGATGGGTCGCCCGGGCCAAGTCCACCGGGCTGATCCCGGCGCGGAAAGGGTCGGATTCCCACCGCTCGGGCGCACCGTCGCTCCGCCGCCGCGCCCGGGAACCGGTTCCGTGGCCCTCCCCTTTCGTCCGCATGGGCCGCTTGGACCCAATCCACCGGGCTCGATCCCGGCGCGGAAAGGGTCGGATTCCCACCGCTCGGGCGCCCCGTCGCTCCTCCGCCGCGCCCGGGAACCGGTTCCGTGGCCCTCCCCTTTCGTCCGCATGGGTCGCTTGGACCCAATCCACCGGGCTCGACCCCGGCGCGGAAGTCGCCGAATTTCCCCGGCCCCGACGCCCGACTTTCCGCCGCCGCGCCCGGGAACAGCGCCCCGTCCGGACCAATTCGCGGTCCCGCCCGGGTTCCACCGCCCTCCGCCATGGTATACCATGCGCCCAACCCAGGGAGGCGACACATGCGAATGCCCGAACCGGATTCCCTCGTCCTGTCGAGGAAGCCGCGGATCGTGGCCCTCCTGCTCGAAGCGTTGGGGAGGGACGCGGTGATCGACGCGCCCGAAGAGGTCCGCGCCTACGAATGCGACGCCCTGACAGCATACAAGTGCCCCCCGCTCGCAGTCGTCCTGCCGTCCTCCACCGAAGAGGTTTCCGCCGCGCTGAAGATCTGTCACCGGGAGGGCGTCCCCGTCGTCCCGCGCGGGGCCGGCACCTCGCTCGCCGGAGGCTCCCTGCCCACCGCGGATTCGGTCATCCTCGGCGTCTCGAGGCTCACGGACATATTGGAGACCGACCTCGGCGACCGCGTGATCCGCGTTCAGGCGGGCCGCACGAACCTGTCCATCACGGAAGCGGTCGACGACAGCGGATTCTTCTACGCTCCGGACCCGTCGTCGCAGTTGGCCTGCGCGGTCGCGGGAAACATCGCGATGAATTCGGGAGGGGCGCATTGCCTCAAATACGGCGTGACCACGAACAACCTCCTGGGGGTCACCATGGTCCTGATGGACGGCGCCGTCGTGGAACTCGGCGGCGCCCACATGGACGCGGCGGGTTACGACCTGACCGGACTCGTCTGCGGTTCCGAAGGCCAACTGGGCGTGGTGACCGAGGCCACCCTGCGCATACTGCCCAAACCGGAAGGCGCGCGGCCGATCCTGATCGGCTTCGACAGCAACGAGGTGGCAGGATCCTGCGTGTCCGACATCATCCGGGCCGGAGTGCTTCCCGTGGCGATCGAATTCATGGACCGCCCCTGCATCCGCGCAACCGAGGCCTTCGCCAAGGCGGGATATCCCGACTGCGAGGCGCTCCTGATCGTGGAGGTCGAGGGAGCCGACGAGGAAATCGACCACCAGCTCGGATTGATTTCGCAAATCGCCAAACCGCACGATCCCGTGGAACTGCGCGAATCGAAGAGCTCCGAGGAAAGCGCGCGCATCTGGCTCGGACGCAAGTCGGCCTTCGGCGCGATGGGGAGGATCAACGATTACATGTGCCTCGACGGCACCATTCCCGTCTCCGAATTGCCGCGGGTTCTGCGCCGGATCGGAGAAATGAGCCGGGAATTCGGCTTGGACGTGGCCAACGTGTTTCACGCCGGCGACGGAAACATGCATCCGCTGATCCTGTTCGACGCCAACAAGCCCGGCGATCTCGAACTTTGCGAACGCTTCGGAGCGGAAATCCTGAAGCTCTGCGTCGACGCGGGCGGCTGCCTCACCGGCGAGCACGGAGTCGGCGTGGAGAAACGCGACCTCATGGGCCACCAATTCGCGCCCGTCGACCTGGAGGCGCAGATGGCCGTCAAGGACGTGTTCGATCCCCATTGGCTCCTCAATCCCGCGAAGGTCTTTCCGCTGGAGGCGACCGCTTCGCGCCGCGGCCGGGCCCGCGCGGCATGATCGCGCCCCCGGAGCGACCAAAGAAGGACGGCGCATGATCCGACCCGAAAGCGAGAAGGAGCTCGGCGAGATCATCGCGGCCGGCGGCCCGTTCCGAATCATCGGCGGAGGCACGCGCCCGGTCGGCCACGACGTCGACGCGGAGCCCCTGACCACGTCGGCGTTGTCCGGCGTGAAGCTTTACGAACCGGGCGCGCTGACGCTCGTCTGCGGCGCCGGAACCCCCATGACGGAGATCGACGCGGTTCTCGCCTCCGAGGGACAGCAGCTCGCGTTCGAACCCATGGACCACCGCGGACTTCTCGGAACCGCGGGCCCCCCCACGATCGGCGGCGTGGTGGCCGCGAACGTGTCGGGACCGCGGAGGGTCCGGGCCGGCGCGGCCCGGGATTTCCTGTTGGGCGTCCGGTTCGTCGATGGGATGGGAAACGTCGTGAAGAACGGCGGGCGCGTGATGAAGAACGTCACCGGCTACGACCTCGTGAAGCTGATGGCCGGCAGCCGGGGCACCCTCGGCGTGATCACCGAAGTCTCGCTCAAGTCGTTGCCCGCGCCCGAGGCCCGCGCCGTGCTTCTCATCGAAGGCCTCGACGACGCGACGGCGATCGAGGCGCTCTCGACGGCGCTCGGATCCCCGTACGAGGTGTCCGGCGCGGCGCACGTCCCGGTGGGACTCGACGGAACCCCCGTGACGATGATCCGGGTCGAAGGCTTCGAGGACAGCGTGGCGCGCCGGGCCGGGCTCTTGCGGACGCTTCTCACACCGTTGGGCGGGCTTCGCCATGTGGAGCTCGACCCCGGAATGACCGCGGACGGCTGGGCCTGGGTCGGGAACGCCGCCCCCTTCCACGATACGACAGGCGACGTCTGGCGGATTTCGGCGAAACCCTCACTCGCGCCGGATCTGGTCGCGGCGGCCCCCGCCGAAAGGGTTTTATATGATTGGGGCGGCGGCCTGATCTGGATCGAGACGCCTCCGGGCGCGGACCTGCGGGAGCGGCTCGGCGCGTTCGACGGCCACGCGACCCTCGTCCGCGCCGCCGCGGAAACCCGGGCGCGGCTCGACGTGTTCCATCCGGAAACACCCCCCGTGGCGAAGCTGTCCGAGGGTCTGCGCTCGAAATTCGACCCGCGCGGCGTCCTGAACCCCGGGCTGACCCGGCGGAATCCCTCCGCGGCGCCGGACGGTCCGCGGAAAAACGCGTAATCCAAAAGGCGAGGCTCCATGCGGACCGATTTCACCGCCGAACAGTTGGCCGACCCCGGCACCGCCCGGGCCAACGAAATCCTGCGCTCCTGCGTGCACTGCGGATTCTGCACCGCGACCTGCCCCACATATCAAGTTCTGGGCGACGAGCTCGATTCGCCCCGCGGACGCATCTACTTGATCAAGGACATGCTGGAGGCGGGGCGTCCAGCGGACGCGAAGACGGTCAAGCACATCGACCGCTGCCTGTCCTGCCTCGCCTGCATGACGACCTGCCCGTCGGGCGTGCATTACATGCATCTCGTCGACCTCGCCCGCGAGCACATCGAGAAAACCCACCGCCGACCGCCGTTCGAGAGAATGCTGCGCTGGACGCTCGCGCGTGTTCTGCCCCATCCGGGCAGGTTCCGCCTGGCGCTGTTCGGAGCGAAACTCGCGCGGCCGTTCAAGCGCCTCCTGCCCGACCGCCGGCTGCGCGCGATGGTGGAGATGGCCCCGCGCCGGATTCCCCCGGTCAGCCGGAACGACGAACCGGGGGTGTTTCCCGCCGAAGGCGCCAAGGTGGCCCGCGTGGTTTTGATGACCGGTTGCGCCCAAAAGGCGCTCAACACGGATATCAACGACGCGACGATTCGCCTGCTCACCCGATTCGGGGCCGAGGTGGTGGTGGCTGAAGGCGCGGGATGCTGCGGAGCCCTCGTCCATCACATGGGCAGGACGGGCGACAGCCACGCCGCGGCGGCGCGCAACATCCGCGCCTGGACGCGGGAGATCGACGGCGGTGGATTGGACGCGATCGTCATCAACACCTCGGGCTGCGGGACGACCGTGAAGGACTACGGGCACATGTTCCGCGACACGGACATGGCGCGGGACGCCGCCCGCGTGGCGGGCTTGGCGAGGGATGTTTCCGAGACGTTGATGGATCTGATGCCGGGAGTCGGGGCGGACGGACCGCGGTGGCCCGACGGTGAATCGGAGACGCCCGACCGGGGCGGCATGCGCGTCGCGTACCACTCGGCCTGCTCCCTGCAGCACGGTCAGCGCGTGAAAACCCAACCGAAAAAACTGTTGGAGGCGGCCGGATTCGAGGTGGTGGAACCCGCGGACCCGCACCTGTGCTGCGGGTCCGCCGGAACCTACAATCTGATGCAGCCCGAAATCAGCGCCCAACTCAGGGAGCGGAAGATCCGCTCGCTGGAGGCCAAGGAACCGGATGTGATCGCCGCGGGCAACATCGGCTGCATGATGCAGATCGGCGGAGGCTCCCGCGCGCCGGTGGTCCACACCGTGGAATTGCTGGATTGGGCGACCGGCGGTCCCAGGCCTCCCGCGCTGGCGGCGCGGATGGGCGGAAGGTTCGAGGAGGGGCGATGAATCCGGCGCGCCCGGATGGCCGGGCGCATCGGATGCCGCGGCCTTGGACTTCCGTGGTTTCGGGTGATCACGGAACCGACCTCCGCTCCGCCCGCGAATCACGGCAATTCCGCGGGGTGGCGAAGTGTGCCCCGCACCCGCGGAGAGTTCGGCGGGCCGTGGTCGAACACGCCCGGCCAACCGGCCCCGCGCCCGCGATTCCGCTCCCGCCTCCATGGCCGGGCGCTCCGGAGACCGAGGATGTCGCGCCCCCGCGCCCCGCGTCGGTCGAATTCCACCTTGGGCGCGGTTCCCGGGGGAAAGCCCGGACGCGGTTTCGAATACCGCATGTGCCGGGACGCGGTTCACCGGGACGGACCGCGCCACCGGGTTCCCAAGCCACGAGCTTCCGCGCCCCGGTTGTCGCCGATCCGAAACGGGCGATGGATGGACTTGGCGTCGAGGCGCGTTTCCCGTGGAAAATCCGCTTGGGATTTCGAACTTCGAAGATCCCGAACCGCGATCCCGCCAAGGCGGTGACCGCTTCGATTCAAGGTGCGTTTGGCGGCCCCGGGAGGACTCGAACCCCCAGCCTTGGACTTAGAAGGTCCCTGCTCTATCCAGTTGAGCTACGGAGCCGACCCACCCGGAACGGACGCGGCGAAGCGTCCCATTGACGCGACCGCCCCGCCGTCCCGGTCCCGGACGCCCGGCGGGGATCCACCGCCCCCGTCCGACATATCCGGAACAACTTCTCCGTATCGGCGGGCAAGAGGGCGCGCAAGGGCCTTTCAGTGGGTCCAGACGGTTTTCCTGTCGGTTGCGAAATTTTCACCATAGCCCCGCGCCCTCACGTTGGACTTCCGCCGATTCGGCTTCAGCGTCACCGCGTCGATTCCGTGGGCGCGGGCGTAGGCCGCCGCTTCGCCCTCGGTATCGAAGCTCAGGCGCACCTGCGTCCGCGTATCGCCGGAGGATGTCCATCCCATCAGCGGATCGATCCCACGGGCCTCCCGGGCGGGAAATTCCAGAACCCATCGTTTGGTTCCGGCCGTGCCCGACGACATGGCGGTTCGGGCGGGTTGAAAGATGCGCGCGTTCATGAGGCGTGGTTCCGTGCGATGATGCCGAGTTCCATATCATTATCCAAGGATCCTCCGGAGCTTTCAAGTCGGGCCACCGTCCTGGGACATGTCCGTCCCGCCACTCCGGCATCTCCGGGCGGTGGCGTGAACGTCGGAAAAGGAACGGGGGAGGCGCGGCTCCATGAACGCGGACGTCGACCTCGCTTGAACTGGACAAAGCCGACCGCGTCGAAAAACGGCGGAATCCCCGCGGTCGCCATCCGGGAGAACCGCCCCGGGCGAAGAGTCCCGCGGAACGCCCCCGGGACGGGAGCGTCCGCGCGAATCACCGCGGCGCCGACATGTGGACCGCCGATCCGGCCCGAACGGACGCCGGTCCGCGGTTTCCCAACCCGGGATCCCCGTGGCGGCGGGAAGGAGGTGGGATGAAGCGCCGCCGGTCCGCGGTTCCCGCACCACCGGCACGCGCGCGGCGGCGGGCGGGAGGTGGGAGAATGCGGTCGGTTCCGATCGCGCCTCCCGGAAGCGGAGGGTGGGCACGGTCCCGCGGCCGTCTCAAAGCCTTCGACCACCATCCCGCGCGAATTCGCCGCCGCGAACCGTTTCCGCAACCTCCGATCCGGAGCCGCGACGCGTCGCTCCATCGCCGAATCCCTTTCGAAAAAGGCGTCCACGCTCCGATCGGCGGGAATTTTTGGCCGGTGTCCCACCTTTCAATCGGGGCCGTCCTTCCCTACCCTGACCCGCCGACGCAGGAGACCGCCATGCGCGATGACTCGCCCGAATCGACCACCGTCCTCGCCAACGCCCCCGCCGCTCCGCCGCGGGAGCGCGAGAAACTCGAAGGCGGCAAGGCTTTCGAGATGCGGACGGACTTTTCCCCCGCGGGCGACCAGCCGACGGCGATCGCCGAACTGGCCTCGGGCGTGCGCGGAGGCGAGCAGGATCAGGTTCTTCTTGGAGCGACCGGGACCGGCAAGACCTTCACCATGGCCAAGGTGATCGAGGAGACCCAGCGGCCCGCGATCATCCTCGCCCCCAACAAAACGCTCGCGGCGCAGCTCTACGGGGAATTCAAGGGATTCTTCCCCGGCAACGCCGTCGAGTACTTCGTCAGCTACTACGACTACTACCAGCCGGAGGCCTACGTTCCGCGGTCCGACACCTACATCGAAAAGGAATCCCAGATAAACGAGCAGATCGACCGCATGCGCCACTCGGCGACCCGGGCGCTTCTGGAGCGCGACGACGTCATCATCGTCGCTTCGGTCTCCTGCATCTACGGTATCGGGGCGGTCGAAACCTACGGGGCCATGACGCAGGATCTTCAGATGGGGGAGGAGTACGACCAGCGCGCGGTCATGGCCGATCTCGTCGCGCAGCAGTATCGGCGCAATGATCAGGCATTCCAGAGGGGCTCCTTCAGGGTGCGCGGCGATTCGCTGGAGGTTTGGCCGGCCCACCTCGAGGACCGGGCTTGGAGATTCTCGTTTTTCGGCGAGGAATTGGAGGGAATCACCGAGTTCGACCCGCTCACCGGCGAGAAGACCGACACGTTCGAGCGCATCCGCATTTACGCCAACTCGCACTACGTCACTCCGCGCCCGACGCTCCAGCAAGCCATCATCGGCATCAAGAAGGAACTGAGAACCAGGCTCGACCAGTTGGTGAACGAGGGCAAACTGCTTGAGGCCCAGCGTCTGGAACAGCGCACCAATTTCGATCTGGAGATGCTGGAGGCCACGGGCAGCTGCAACGGGATCGAGAATTACTCGCGATACCTGACGGGACGCGCGCCCGGCGAGCCGCCCCCGACGCTCTTCGAATTCATCCCCGACCAGGCGCTTGTGTTCGCGGACGAATCCCACGTCTCGGTTCCTCAGATCGGAGCCATGTACCGCGGCGACTACCGCCGCAAGTTCACGCTGGCCGAACACGGCTTCCGCCTGCCTTCCTGCATGGACAACCGGCCACTGAAATTCGAGGAGTGGGACGCGATGCGCCCGCAATCGGTGTTCGTCTCCGCCACGCCGTCCACATGGGAATTGGACCGCGTGGGAGGGGTGTTCACCGAACAGGTCATTCGTCCAACCGGCCTCGTCGACCCCCCGGTGGAAATCCGTCCGGTGGAGATGCAGGTCGACGATCTGCTCGACGAAATCCGCCGCGTCTCGGCGGCGGGCCAAAGGACGCTCGTCACCGTTCTGACCAAACGCATGGCGGAGGACCTGACCGAGTATCTGCATGAACAGGGCGTCCGCGTGCGCTACATGCACTCCGACATCGACACGATCGAACGGATCGAAATCCTCCGCGACCTCCGCCTCGGCGCCTTCGACGTCCTGGTGGGCATCAACCTGCTGCGGGAGGGACTCGACATCCCCGAATGCGGACTGGTCGCGATCCTCGACGCCGACAAGGAGGGTTTCCTGCGTTCGGAAACCTCGCTCATTCAGACAATCGGCCGCGCGGCCCGGAACGCCGACGGCCGCGTCATCATGTACGCCGACCGCATCACCGGTTCGATGGAGCGCGCGATCCGCGAGACGGAGCGCCGCCGGGCCAAGCAGGTCGCCTACAATGAAGAACACGGGATCACCCCCGAGACGATCAAGAAGAACGTCGAGGACGTGCTCGCGGGACTCTATCAGGGCGACACCGACATGAACCGCGTCACGGCCACCATCGATCCGGCCCGTGTCGGCTCCAATCTGGCGACGGTGCTGGAGGGCCTCCGCGCCGACATGCGCAAAGCCGCCGAGAATCTCGAATTCGAGGAGGCCGCCAGGCTGCGCGACGAGGTCAAGCGGTTGGAAGCGGTGGATCTCGCCGTATCGGACGATCCATTGGCCCGGCAATCCGCCGTCGAGGCCGCGAGTTCGGGGGCGGTCAAATCGAAGGGACGAAGCAGCGGCGGACGGGCCGGTCAGCGCGGCGGCAAAGCCAGACGGCGGCGGAGGTGATTTCGGCTGGGAATCGGGAGCCGTCGCCGGTGTGACGCGCGGCCCCGCCGGAAGGCTCCCGCGTGGTTCCACAAGGCCTGTGGACATTCAATTCAAGGCTTCCAGCATCCCCACGAAGTGCCTGCGGGACGAGGTCTTTCCCGGCTCCCGTTGGCTTTTGGCGAACTAGGCGAATCGTGCCGTCGGCCATCACGCACCCGATGACGTTGTTCCCGGGCAACTTCCTTAAATACGGGCGAAACGCCTTTCTTTGCCCACCCGCGGAACCGTGGGTGGAAGGGATTCCACTTCCCGAATCTCTCGGGAAGACCCCGCCACCGACAACCCGCGTCGATGATCCACGGGACGTCGTTCAAGAACCGGCGGTTGTCCACGGCCGTCCGACCGCTGTTTCCTTCCATGCCTGGAAGCAAAGGCTCGTTCGTTGTGAAATCGCGGTCCGTGTTATTGTGTCGAGCCGTGTCCGGGGGGCCCATTGTTGGAGGTCAATCATGCGGCGACTTGCTTGGGAATTCACAAATCCACCAATTTCGCCCCGTCCCGCTGGAATCGATTATCCGCGGTCGCCAACGCACAAGCCACCCGGATCAATTCGCTTTTTTCAGTTGGGCCAATCGCTTTTCAATTTCTTCATTGGGAAGAAAAACGGATGAATTGTCCCTCCAAATTTTCAAGGCCGATGCGAGAATATCCTTCCCGCAAATTCCATTGATTCGAAGCTCATCGACGATCCATAGAACTCCATGAACTCGAATTCCGTGGGATCCGGCGGCAATTCTCAATGCTTTGTCGCCGGTGAGAAGCACGGAGTCCAAAATGTGGAGTGAAGCCGCCAAGACGTTGCAATCATTCATGCTCAATCGCTTGTTCTGTCGGCGTAGATCAGTGGATTGAATCGATTCCGATTCCGAGAGAGCATGAACATCAAGTCCGGATTCTCCAAGCCTGCGCAACTCTTGTGGAGTGAAATCCAATATTTCTTTTTCAACAATTTCTTCCGGCACGACGAATCGATAAGGCAACCCCATCATGGCATATTGGAGTTGGCCTTTTTTCAAGTCGATCAAGGCGCAGGAATCGCATACGACGGTGATTGTCATTGATGACACCCGTCTTCCAAAACGCGCTCAATGGTCCCAAGGGGAATCCCGAGCATATGCGCGGCCCGAACCACATGGATGAGCTGCTCGGAAAGCGCGCGCCAAACCAAAGATTCGAAGCGTCGTGGCGATTCGTTCGCCGCGACCCCCTCCCCTCCCCGAATGGGTTCGGGCTCGTCGCTCCTCCACCTTCGGGCGTAAGACATGAACGCGCTTCGCACAGCTTCTTTCGAGAGGATGCCAACTTGACCGAGCCTAACAAGCATCGAGGCGGCGGAAACTCCGTAAATTCGTTTGAGTTGCATGATTTCAACACTGGAAATACCTTGCCGGTTGCTTCCGACTTCGTGTTCCAAGTGATCCCGCGGGATCAGGAACGCTCCGGCGAAACGATTCATTGCGACCTCCTTGTTGAGCGAAGGATTTTCGACCGCGGTGATGAGTTTGTGGGCGAGTTCGTGCGCAAGATTGAATCGTTTGCGCTCCAGCCCGGTGCTTCTGGAAATCAGGATCACGTCAATCGGCGGGGCGTCCGATCTAATTGCGCGGCACGTCGTGCCGTCGATGCCGTCGGGAAGATCTCCCTCGATGATCTTCAATCCTTGATATTCCATCAAGGCGACCATGCTCGGTATCGGATCGTTTCCGAGATTCCAAGCATCACGTAAATCCTCCGCCTTCGCCTCGGCCTCCTCCACATCGCTCACGGTGTCAACGCGAAGTCCCGCGAAGGGGTCCGCCAACGGGTACAGCTCGAGAATGTCCTCAATGGCGAGGTAGTGTTCGAGTTTGTCGATAATGAGCACCTGCGCCGCGGCGCGGTCGCTGGCGGAAACGCTCGACCGCTTTCGCCATTCCACGTCCCGCAAACCCACGACCTGACAGCCGAACAGGTAGTCCTTTGGAACTCCAAGCGCTTTACTGAGGCCGATCGATACACCCCAGACCGGAAGCTTCCTGTCGGCCTCGAAATCACTGATCGCCCGCACCGAGACGCGCGGAGTCGCGCACTCGGCCAACTCGCGCATGGACAGTCCCGCCGCCTTGCGCGCCAACTTGAGTCGTTGTCCGAACATAGTGCCCTCCACTTCGGGGTATGATGTACCCGTCGACAAAGTATGTCATCCAAGGCAGGATTACAACCCTTGCGGACAAAGCCGAACCCCGATCTTGATCAGACGCGGGAAAATTCCACCCGCTCCCATGGAGCGAGACGCCCGAAGCGGCGCCGGTAGGCGACCTTTACAACGACGTTCCGCGACCCGCGAACCTGTCGCGGCGGGAGCGCGCCTCGAGCGGAACGTTTCTCCGCCGCCGTTCACCGGCTTCAATCCGGGCGATGGATGGGGGCCGGTGCCTGGAAGTGACTGACCAGCCAACCGAAACGACGGAAGCACAGCCTCTCCAACCCAGATTCGAGCAACGCGGGATCACACGGCGTGTCGGTGGCCGCGAACTGATCAAGACGGGGATGTGCCCCCGCCGTTCCGGCGGCGAGCGGTAAGTTGCCCAGCCGGCCCTTCGAGGGATTTGGGGCCTGTGGACATTCGATTCCAGCGGTTCGGTGCGAATTTAGTCAATTTGAGGAACTCCAAGCACTTTGTCAAAGATTCAATCTTCAATTATGGGAATAACCATGCGCTCAGCTCGACACAAAATCACAAACCACGCTTGGGTGCAAGGATCTCGGTGATTGGCTCACCCCGGAAGACCTGATGTCGGGCGCGCGACCGCCCCCTCGACGCCCCCCGTTGTTCGGGGATATCGAGGTCTTGAAGCGCCTCAATAGCGGTGACGGCGGCTGGTCAGGCGTGGACAGCCCCCGGATCTGGAGCGCCGGCCCGTGGACCATTGGCGCGGGTTTTACGTGGCGGGATGTTTCAGGGAGAACCGGGAAGTGGAACACCATCCACCGACGGTTCCGCGGGTGGACCTATCAGGGCGATTTCGCCCTGGATTTCAGGTCGTTGCGCGGGAAACCGCCTTCCGATGCTCTATGGCGGAAGGCACGGTTCGCCGAACTTACCGGAAGGTCGCGGGTGCCGGGAAGCGCCACGGCAAACAGGCCATCGGTCGAACCCGCGGCGTGTTGCCACCAAAGCGTCGTGCCGACCGACGCGCTCGGAAAGCTGGTCGACTTCGTGCCCCTCCCCGGACGTTCGCACGGGACGAGGCGGTCGAAGCGCCGATCGAAGTCTGGTGGTTCGAAGCATTCATAGTGGACATGGCGGACGACGACGATTGGCTGGTGGACAAACTCCTCTAACCGAATCCCGGGATGAAGGTGGTGATGCCCCCGGATCCAACCTCAAGGTGCCGTGGGGCCACGATGCCGAGATGTGCGAACGCGTCGTCCGGTCGGGAATTTCATCGGGATGGCCATGTAAAAAGGGGAATCGCCACGATAATCGACAAGACCGACAGCGGACACGCGTCCCGCCGGCACTTCGTGGGGATGCTGGAAGCGTCGAAATGAATGTCCACGGAACCTGGGCGGTACCGCCCCCGGGCAAGCTCCGAACCGACGCCGGGTGTGTGTGAGGGAACCGTGCCGCTGGACGCGCTCGACCGAAACTCCTCCTCCGCGGGGGTGGCCCCGAAACGGAGGACCAGGGGCCGCTCAGCTCCCCCAGTATCTGCTCGCGATGGCGACAGGTATCAGGATGCATCCCGACAATCCGAGCGCGAACACCGCCGCCGTCAACACCAAGAGGCCGCGTCTCAATCCGATTCCTTTCCTCGTCGGCCGAAACTGGACGGACATCCGACGGGAGAAGGGCGCGGACGGGCGCGAACGCCCGCCCGGATGTTCATTGACTCGCTTCACCATCGAAAGGGAAGGGGACGGGACGACCTACTCGTCGTCGTCGTCGTTGCGCCGCCGCCCGAACAGCTCTGCGAAGAATCTCCACATGACCGTTGCTCCTTTTTGGTTTCGCTTCTTCCACCGATCGGTGGACAAGGTCGTGTTAGCGGGATTTTTGACCGGACGCAACTCCTTTCTTCGGCCGTCGGACTGCGGCGCCGCCGGATTCTCCGCGCACGGGACCGGAGCCGCTTCGAGTCGCGTCAAACGCGCCCTCCAAGTCATGTACGCATGGATGACCGCGCGGCGGTGAGGCGTCCGCGCCGAAGCGACGCAAGCTCCAACCAGCCGCGAACGGACACGGCGTGGCACGCTTCGGCGGTCTCCGCGTCCGCTCCTATCACGCCGCCCCGACGCCGCGGCGAAGGATGAGCGCACAGGCGCGGGGTCTCCCGACCCGGCGCCCCGATCGGCGAATCACCCGGTCGACCCGAATCACCCGACCCACGCGAATCACCCGGTCGACCCGAATCACCCGATCCACGCGAATCACCCGGCGTGGTGATTCGTCCGCCGCCGAAGGACCACGCCGGAAACGCGGGGTGTCGCGCGGGGAATTCCCGTTCTCGGGGTATGCGCGTCGGCACGCCTCCATCCCTCCACAAGCCTCCTGGCGGACACGAGGGGGTTTCCGCCACAAGGAAAGCCCGGCACGGACCCGGCCCGTCGGTCGATCCACTCCACGCCGGTCCGTCGAACCGACACGGCCGCGCTACTCTTCGAAGAGTTCGTCCTGCCCGGTCAATTCGGCGCCTTCCTCTTCGTCTTCCCCTTCCGGAACGGGGTCCAGCCCATCGAGCGGCGGTCTGTTTTCGAGAAGGCCGGCGGCGCGCAATTCCTTCAGTCCCGGAAGGTCGCGCGCGCCCTCCAACCCGAAATGATCGAGGAAATGCCGGGTCACCATGTAAGTCACGGGACGGCCGGGCGACATGCGCCGGCGTCCGAATTTCACCCAGTCGAGCTCCAGAAGCAGATCGATCGTCCCGCGGGAGACCGAAACGCCCCGGATTTCCTCGATCTCCGCCCGGGTGCACGGCTGATGGTAGGCGATGATCGCCAGGGTCTCGGTCGCGGCGCGCGACAATTTGCGCTGCTCGACCGTCTCGCGGCGCATGAGATACCCCAGATCCGGGGCGGTGCGGATCGCCCAGGCGTCGTCCACGCGCGTTACCCGAACACCCCTGTCTTCGTAACGCCGCTTGAGCCGGGCAACCGCCTCCGCCGGATCCGAGCCATGCGGCATCCTCACTTCCATCTCGGCCACGGTGATCGGTTCCGCGGTGGCGAACAGAATCGCTTCGACCATGCGCTCCTGCTCCTCGATGGACGGCGCGTCGAACAGAGGCGGCGTCTCGGCCACTCCCGCCCCCGGATCGTCGGCTTCGCCCTCCTCCTCCAATCCCTCGTCACCGTGGTTCGCGTCCGAGTACCCGGATCCGCCGGCCGCGGACCCGGCCCCTTCGGCGGGGTCCGCGTCGTTCCCTTCCGCGTCCAGAGATCCCGATTCGTCGGCTGTCCGCGCCGAATTCCCGTCGTCCGCGAACGCGTCGAATTCGCCGCCTTCATCCGGATCATCCGGATCATCCGGATCATCCGGATCGTCCGGATCGTCCCAAGCGTCATCCCCGCCGTCGACTTCCGCCCCGCCGCCGGCCCCCGACGACTCGGCGCTCCAAGGGCGGTCGACGCCGATTTCCGTCGATTCGATTTCGCCGGCGCCCGGCGCGGCGATGCCTCCGGATCCCGGCCCGTCGAATTCATCTCCGATCGGGTCGACCCCTGAGGAATCCGGATTGGAGGGGGCGCCGGAATCCCCCTCTCCGTCCCCTCCGGCATGGACCGCGCCTCCATTGACGGAATCGGGAGAGCCAATTCCCGCCGCGTCTCCGGGAGCGAAGCCGGAATTCCCCGGCGGGGAGTCGCCATTCGCTCCCGGCGGGCCGTCCAAGTCCGTCCCGGAAAAGCCGGCGTCGGAGACCGCGCCATCCGCGGCGGCGTCCGCGCGCGCCGATTCGGCCCCGCCGGCGTCCCGGACACCCAATCCATTGATTTCCCCGGCCTCTTCGGGCTTCGGGGCGGCGAGCTCATTTGTCATCACGTCTCCTGATTTCAATCGGCGCGAAGGTCTCGTGCTGGCGGATCCTGATCATCCCGAGTTTGGCCAGTTCGAGCGAAGCCGCGAACACCGACGCGGTCGCCGACCGACGCATTCCCGGATCGAGCAGCCATCCTTCGGGCAGGTAGGACGCCAGCGTCGTCCAGTCGGTGGCGTGCCCGATCAACCCCCGCATCCGTTCCAACGCCTGTTCCATGGTGTAAAGGGAATTCCTGTCCATCACGAAGGGCCTGAAGTCGTCCTTCGTCCGGATGCGGGCGTAGGCCTGCATGAGGTCGAGAAGCGTCGCGGTGTAGGTCACCTTTTTCACCAGCGCGACATTTTCGGGAACCCCCCGGACGAAAATGTCCCGACCGAGCAGATCGCGCGCCATCAGCCGCGCCGCCGCGTCCCTCATGGCCGCGAGACGCTCCAGCTGGAAGGCCAGGTGCGCCTCCATTTCCTCTCCGGACGGCCCCTCGTCGTCCGGATCCGGCGGCAACAGAAGTCGGGATTTGAGGAACGCCAGCCAAGCCGCCATCACGAGGTAGTCCGCCGCGAGTTCGATCCTCAGATTCCGCGCCTCCCGTATGAAGGCGAGATACTGCTCGGCCAGGGCGAGCGCTGAAATGTTCCGCAGATCGACCTTCTGCGTCCGCGCCAGCGTCAGAAGCAGGTCGAGCGGTCCCTCGAATCCCTCGACATCGACGATCAGCGCATCCGACGTCCCCCGCTCCTCGAACGGCGCGGGCTCCCAGTCCCCGTCGGCCTCAGCCACGGCCGCCTCCCAGTAGGGCGTCGTATTCCGCCCGAAGTTCGGCGATGTCGGCGGACTCCGGCGCGCTCCGCGCCGCGAGGGCCGCGTCCGCCCGGAGCGCGGCCGGACCGGACAATTCCGGCGCGGCTTCGGCCAGCGCGGACATCTCGCGCATGTCCCCTCCGCAGTGAAGGACGATGTCGCAACCCGCGCCCCAAGACGCGGCGGCGCGGTCGGGCAATCCGCCCGACAAGGCGTCCATGTTGATGTCGTCGGTCATCAGAAGTCCCCGGAACCCGATCCGCCCCCTGATATAGGAAATCGCGGCGGGTGAAACCGTGGCCGGGCGTTCCGGATCGAGCGCGTCCACCACGATGTGCGCGGTCATGCCCATCGGCAGGTCGGCCAATTCCCGGAACGCGGCGAAGTCCCGCGCCTCCAGGGTCTCCAGCGGCTCGGATACCCGGCTCAACTCGAGATGCCCGTCAAGGGACGCCCTTCCGTACCCCGGAAGGTGCTTCAGCACCGGCAGGACGCCTCCCGCCCTCTGCCCCGCGTCCAGCGACCGCGCCGCGGACGCCACCTCCGAGGGGTCGCCGCCGTATAGCCGGTTCAAAAGGATGGGATGCGTTTCCGGCTCCGCCAGGTCCGCCAACGGCGCGCAGTTCACATCTATTCCGGACGCGTTCAGGTCGGCGGCGACCAGACGGCCGCGCAGCCACATGGCCCGGGCGCGGTTTTCCGGCGCGACCGCCTCCTGCTGGTCCAGCGCGGGAGGAAACCCGGGCCAGGTCGGCGGCCCCATGCGGGCGACGCGCCCCCCCTCCTGATCGATCAGGGTCGGGGCGCGGCGGCCGACCGCCCCCCGCAAATCGGAGGTCAGGCGACGGAGTTGATCCGGGGACCCGCAGTTGCGGGCGAACAGAATGAAACCCCACGGCCGCGCCTCGGAGAAGAAAGCGCGCTCATCCGGCTCGAGAACCGGGCCCCCGCACCCGAGGACGAGGGCCCGCGGCGCCATCAGCGGTGAACGATCGGGACGCAGGTGGCGTTCCGGGCGAGAAGCACCGCGCAGAAGCGGCGGCTTTCATCCAAACTCCCGAACCCCGCCACCCGCAGGCGGTAGAAGGTGCGCCCCGCGTTCTGCGTCTTCATCACGACTGGGGATTTGCCGATCATGTAGTCGCCGAACACCCGCCGCAGCCGCTCCCATTCGGAGCGCGCGGTTTCCGCGCTTCCGTAATCGCCGACCTGCACGAGGCGGGTGCCGGGAGCGAGCTCCGCCACGGACAATTCGCCTCCGATCGCGCGCCGCGCCCCCGCCTCCGCCGCCTCGGCGCGCGACCTCGGCTTCGGGCGGGTGGACCATCTCACGCCCCTGTCCCGCCCCGGGTCCGTGGAAGCGTTGGAAGTATCCCGCGGCGAACCGTCGCTCGCGATTCTGCCCGCCACGGCGAGAATCGCCGCTTGGACTTCCGCGTCGGCACCATCATCCGGAACCGGGCCGCTTACCTCGGAGGGCTTCGTTTCACCGGGTGGCTTTTCCGCCGCGGACGGCGTGGCCGGCGTGACCGCGTAGGCCGCCGGCGTGGCGGCGTAGGCCTCCGGAGTTGCGGCGTAGGCCTCCGGCAAGGCCGATATGGCCTGAGATTCCGACGGGCCGTCCGCGTCGGGATCCTCGATGTCGAGCGGCGGCGGCGCCAGCACCACCTCTCCCGTGGGCGGGGAAGTATCGACCGCCCCCTGCACCCGGTTGACGGCGAGGCCTTGGTGCGCCGCCTGCGCGCCGCCCGGGTCGACGGGTTGGATCCGCATCGGCCCGGTCAAGGCCCGAATCACCGGGACGTCCGAAACGTCCCGCACCGCAAGATGGTAGCCCCAGGCCGAAAGCCCGACCACCAAGGCCACGGAGGTCGCCGCGCCGATCCAATTAAGCGCCGCTCCCATCGGTGTTCGTTCTTCGACCTCCGGCGTCACACCGCCGAAGCCATCGAAGGCGTCGTAATCAACGTCTGCCATATCGCCCTTTCGGCGCTCCCGCCGGTCTCCCGATGAAGCGCTCCGCTCTGCCTCGTTTGCTCCGGGCCGCGCGCTTCAGCGCATCTCTTCGACCGGAGTCACCCCCAAGATACCAAATCCGGCGGAAATTACAACCGCCGCGGAGCGAATCAGGGCGATTTTCGCGACCGTCGCGTTCCGGTCCCCCTCCACCAGGAACCGCAAGGAGTCGTCCGAGACGCCGCGGTTCCATAGTCCGTGGAATTCCGACGCGAGATCGTAGAGGTAGAACGCGACCCGGTGCGGCTCGTGCGCCCGCGCCGCGATCTCCACCAGCCGCGGCCACTCGGCGATCTTCGCCGCCATCGACAATTCCGCCGCGTGCCCGATTTGCGACGCGTCGAACCCTGCCAGGGCCGCGTCCGACGTGTCGATTCCCATGTCCCGCGCCTTCCCCAGCACCGAGTGGATCCGGGCGTTCGCGTATTGCACGTACCAAACCGGGTTTTCCCGGCTCTGCCCGAGCACCTTCACGAGGTCGAAATCCAGCGGCGCGTCGTTCTTGCGGGTCAGCATGTGAAAGCGGGCGACATCGGGTCCGACCCGCTCCACCACCTCGCTCAGCGTGACGAAGGTTCCCCCGCGCTTGGACATCTTGACGGGTTCTTCGTCCTGGTAGAGCTTCACGAGCTGCGTGAGTTTGACGTCGAGCGGAACCTTACCGCCCGACAGGGCCGAAACCGCCGCTTTCATGCGTCTGACATAGCCGCCGTGGTCCGCCCCGAACACGTCGATGAGCTCGTCGAAGCCGCGGACGATCTTGTCGTGATGGTAGGCGATGTCGGGCGCGAAATATGTCCAAGATCCGTCCGACTTCCGCACCGGACGGTCGACGTCGTCGCCGTGCTCGGTCGATTTGAAGAGCGTCTGCTCCCTCGGTTCCCAGTCCTCGACGGGCTTGCCCTTGGGCGGCTCCAGAACCCCCTCGTAAATCAGTCCCTTTCCATCCAAATCCTCCAGCGCCGCCTCGATGCGCCCCGTGCCGTAAAGGGATTTCTCGGAGAAAAACACATCCATGCATATGTCCAGCTTGGAGAGATCCAGCTTGATCAGGTCCATCATCGCGTCGGTGGCGAACTCCCGCGTCTCGGCGAGCCATACATCCTCCTCGGCGTCGATATGCGCGTCGCCGACCTTGTCCTTGAGCGCCTCGCCCACGCCCACGAGGTAATCCCCGGGGTAGGCCTCGTCGGGGAAATCCACCTCCCGTCCATGCGCCTCCAAGTACCTGAGGTGAACCGACCGCGCGAGCGTGTCGACCTGAGCTCCGCCGTCGTTGATGTAGTACTCCCGGGTCACGTCGTGACCGGTGAAGTCGAGGAGCGAGGCGAGCGCGTCCCCGAACACCGCTCCCCGGGCGTGCCCGACGTGCAACGGCCCCGTCGGATTCGCCGAGACGAATTCCACGTTGACACGGCGCCCCCCGCCCAGGTTCGAGCGTCCGAATCCGTCGCCCGATTCGAGCGCGGCGCGCAACACCCGCGCGAACAGCGCGGGCGACACCCGCATGTTGATGAAGCCCGGGCCCGCGACCTCCGCCGAGGCGATCCGGTCATCTCCGGCGAGAATCGGGACGAGATGTTCCGCGATTTCGCGAGGCTTCCGACCCGCGGGCTTCGACAACACCATGGCCGCGTTCGTGGCCATGTCCCCGTGGGCCGGGTCGCGCGGCGGTTCGACCGCGATGCTTTCGCGGGGCAGGCCTTCCGGCAGGTCGCCTCGGCGTTCCAACTCGGCGAGCGCGTCCACCACGAGCGCGCGGATTTCGGCGAAAATGTCCATGCGTGATTCCACTCCTTCTCCATCGGCGTCTACCACGAGGTAGGGCGTGGTCAACCATTGGCCCCCGGAAAGTTCCGGCACCGGCCCTCGCCGCCGATTCGGAACGGCGACGCGCGAAACGGAACAACCCGCGGCCGTCATCGATCTCCCGCGCGGTCCACCAGGGCGGTCGCATCGACCCGAATGTTCAAGGTCGCGCACCCATGCGAATCGATCGTTTCACTCAGGGGCATTCAATCGTCACTCGGGGACAATCAACCGAATCCCAATGACAGTCGGCGGTGAATACGGCGGGCATCCCCGCAAGGCCGGGTGCCAGTCGACCGCACTCCGTCGAGGCCGCAAATACCACGAACGGAAGGATGCAACCGGGTCGGCAAGGTGGCGTCGAACCAGATTCACTCCCAATCGAGGAACAATCAATCACGCTCCGGACCAGGTTGCGGATTCCCCAACCAGAAGCGGATTCCTCTCCGACCGATTGACGCCGCCAGAACATCAGGTTAGGAGGAGGCCATCGACAGCACACAGCGGGTCCGTGATGTTCACCGACTTTTCCAGCCCACAGGCGCCTTCCCATGTCCGGTTGTCGGGTAGGGATATCCTCCGGAATCGCCTCGGCGCGATCGACCGTGCCGTGAAGGTCGCGGTCACGTTGGATTCGGTTCAACGAGTCAAGGGCTTCCCGGCGGTCGCCGTGCTGTCGGGCTCATCCCGCATCCCACGCCAAAGAGGCCCTGAATCGAGTTCCCGAGCGGAATTCACCAAGGAAGCGCGCCCAGGTGGCGACCAATGTTCGGTTGAGATTTGAAATGAATAAGATGAAAACGCGGAGTGGCAGCCACGCCGACCACATTGGCCCCTTGGAGGAGGTTGTTCTGTCCTGCGTCACCGGGACCCGGGACGAGGCCACCGGTGGAACGCGGATCTCCATAGATGTCGACCGCCTCAAGCAGGCACTGAGTGACAAGGTTGTGGAGGGGGAGGAGGAAAGGTTTCGGCTTGACTGGCCCGGAAAGCGGGAGGCCGCCGCGTTTGCCGGCGCGCCGATTTTCAAGACATTGAGGCCGTGCAGGGAAGAAAGCGTCGACTTTGACACGACCCAAAACCTGTTTCTGGAGGGAGACAACCTCGAGGCTCTCAAAATTATCGAGGAAGCATTTCTGGGCAAGGTCAAGCTCATATATATCGATCCTCCCTACAACACCGGTAGAAATCTAATATACAAGAACGACTACAGTCAGAAGACTAAGGATTACCTCAAAATAACGAAGCGGACCGACGTCAAAGGGAGGAAATCCCCCTCGAACCCCGAGATCGACGGCAGGTTTCACGCCGGTTGGCTTTCGATGATCTATCAACGCCTCAAGATCGCCAAAAACTTTTTGGCGAAAGACGGAGTGTTGGTGTGCGCGATCGACGAAAACGAATTCGGCACACTCTCGGTGTTGATGGAAGAGATTTTTCCCAGATTCTCCTGGGAGCATCATTATATCTGCGCCGTCAACAACCCCCGCGGTCAACAGGGCAGGAATTTTTCTTACGTTCACGAGTATCTAATATTCGTGTGCCCCGCCGGAACCAAGTCCATCGGAAACCGCAGGATTCATCCCGAAGACGTCAAATGGTCAAACTTCGGGAACTGGGGAGGAGGATCTAATAGGTCGGACGCGAAGAATTACTTTTATCCCGTGTTGGTCAGAAACGGGGATATCTCCGGCTTCGGCGATGAATGCCCCGACCACGTTCACCCGGCGCAAACAGAGTGGAAAGGTGAAACCGCTCACGTTTATCCAATCGATAATTCCGGCGTTGAGGGAACATGGTTGCACGCCCGTCAAAGTGTTGACGATATCGCCGCCATGCTGCGGGCGAAGCGCTCGAAGGACGGTTACCAGATCCAAATTGGAAATATCCACGAACCATTTCGCACCGTCTGGAACAACAAGCGATACGATTCGAACGAGTATGGAACCAAACTGATTAATACCCTCGTCGCGGGAAGCGGATTTACTTTCCCGAAGAGTCTATGGGCTGTCTACGACCCTGTTGATGCGGTGACCCGAGATGACAAGAACGCGATCGTGCTGGACTTCTTCGCGGGGTCCGCGACAACAGCCCACGCCGTCATGCGACTAAACGCCGATGACGGGGGCAACCGCCGTTTCATCATGGTTCAGGTTCCGGAGGCCATTGACGCCAAGTCACCTCCATTCAAGCGCGGATTCACCAATATCGCGGAAATATCGAAGGAACGCATCCGGCGCGCGGGCCTATCGATTCTCGATGGTCAGTGCCACCCGGCCTGGAACCGCGACATCGGGTTCCGGGCGCTCAAAGTGGACACGTCCAACATGAAGGATTCCTACTACCATCCGCCCGACCCGAAGCAGTACGACCTGCTCGACATTGCCGAAAACGTGAAATCTGGGCGCACCTCAGAGGATCTTCTGTTCCAATCGATGGTGGACTTGGGAGTGGACCCCGCACTGCCCATCAAACGCGAGACCGTGCGGAGGAATACGGTGTTCTTCGTGGGGGGAGATGCCATCGCCGCCTGTTTCGACCGAAACCTGACCGAGAAACTGGTCGAGGAAGTGGCGGACCGCGGGCCACGGCGCGCCGTGTTTCGCGGCTGCGGTTTCTCGGACGCCGGTTGGACCAACGTTGAGAGAATTTTCCGCCATATTTCTCCGGCCACCGAAGTCTGGACGATCTGATTGGACCACCCGGGCTCGCGAGTCTTGGACTTTGCTCGCAGGAACCTCCGCGACCGAACGATATGACGAACAGAAATTTTGAAAAGAAAGAATTTCAAATTTATGATGCGAAATCAACTTCAAGCCAATCCGTGGATTCAACCATGATTCCGACGACTAATCAAGATCGGTAACAGTCGAAGCCCACGTCGGCGAATCTACCCGGAATTCCAACACTCGCGTAAGATGCCGAACGGCGGAAATCCTCCCTTCGGAACATCGGAAGACTCCGCGCCACGGCCCGCACATTGTATGCCTGCCCGCGGAAAAACCGGTTGCGGCGTGCCGGCCCATCAATTACATGTCGAGACCGAACCTTCAGGAAAGGACCACCCCATGAAGAAGATCGTCCTCACGGGCGCGGCGGGCAATCTCGGCACCCGGCTGCGCGGGCCGCTGGCCGAAATGGCCGACACGCTATTGTCCACGGACATCGTGGACGCGGTCGACGACCCCGCGCCGAACGAAACCTACGCGAAGGCCGACCTCGGCGTCCTCGACGAAGTCCTTCCGCTCCTGGAGGGGGCCGACATGGTGGTGCACTTCGGAGCCGTCGGCGACGAGGCGAGTTGGGAACGAATCCACCACTCGAACATCCTCGGGGCCTACACGGTCTGGGAGGCCGCCCACCGTCACGGACTGCGCCGCGTGATCTACGCCTCGTCGATCCACGCCGTCGGCATGTACCCGAAGAACGAGTTCATCGGAACGGATGTTCCGCACCGCCCGGACACCTACTACGGCCTCGCCAAGTGCTTCGCGGAGGATCTCGCCCGCCTCTATTGGGATAAGCGCGGAATCGAGGCGGTCTGCCTGCGGATTTTGTCCTGCTCGCCCAAAGTGGGCAACGCCCGCGCCGTCGGCAGTTGGCTGTCCCACGACGACCTCGTCCACTTGGTGGAACGCGCGATCACCACGCCGGTCGCCGGATTCAAGATCGTCTACGGGGTGTCCAACAACGACCGCGCGCCCGTGGACAACACGCAGGCCGGTTTCCTCGGCTACCGGCCGAAGGACAACGCCGAGCGGCACGCCGAAGAGATTTTCGCCAGGGAAGGCCCGCTCGACCCGCAAGACCCGGCGCACATGTGTCAAGGTGGGCCATTCGCGACGGTTCCCCTCGGCGAAAGCGGGGTCGCGATGATCAAGAAGCAGGGCGGCGGCTGAACGACCGTCCCAGGTCAGAGTCGGACGGTCTCGCCCGTCTGCGCCGAACGGGTCGCCGCCTCCGCCACGGCCAGGGCGTCGACCCCGTCGTCCAGCGTTACCGGCATGGGTCCACCGCCCTCCACCGCTTCGACGAAAGCTGCCCATTCCGCGCCGTAGGCGGGCATGTAGCGTTCCAAAAAGAACAGAACCGGCTTCGCGCCCGTCACTCCGTCCCTGGTCGAGGTCATGACGGAGTTCTCCAGCTGATTCCCGGCCTGGAGCATGCCTTCGGATCCCAGAAGCTCGATCCGCTGGTCGTATCCGAACGCGGCGCGGCGGGAATTTTTGATGACGGCGATCCTCCCGTCGGCGTAGGTCATCGTCACCACCGCCGTGTCGAAATCGCCGGCGGCGCCGATCTCCGGGTCCACGAGGTTCGACGCCATCGCGGTCACCGTTTCCGGAACGCGTCCCATGAGCCACTTCGCCATGTCGAAGTCATGGATCGTCATGTCGCGGAACAGCCCGCCGGATCCCTTGATGTAATCCGTAGGCGGCGGGGCCGGATCGAATGACGTGATGGTCAAAAGCTCCGCCTTGCCGATCTTCCCCGCGTCGAGTTTCGCCTTGAACGCGGAGAAACTCGGGTCGAAGCGGCGATTGAATCCAACCATGACCGGTTGGCCGCTCGCGGCCGCGTTCTCTCGGCATTCCAAGGCCCGTTCGAGCGACAGATCCACCGGCTTCTCGCAAAGAACCGCTTTCCCCGCCTTCGTCGCCGCCTCGATCAGGTCGGAGTGGGTGTCGGTCGAGGTGGCGATCAGAACCGCGTCAATGGACTTGTCGGCGATGATCCCTTCGGGAGTGTTCACTTCCGCTCCCAAACCCTCCGCGAGGGCTTCCGCCGCGGGCGCGTGGACATCGCCGATGGCGGCGAGGCGGCTGCCGACGTGACCTGAAACAGCCACCGCGTGGACCCGACCGATCCGCCCCGCTCCCAGAAGCCCCACATTCAGCATCTCGTATCCTCTCTTGGCGCATCGCCCGGGCGGGACTCGGCGGCGCGACGCCCAGTCCCGTCCAAGGGTGCGTCTGAGCCGAATTCACCGCGGCGTCAACGGGTCCGCGTCGCGCGCGCCGACGGCGATCCAACCCTCACGACCCATTCCGGAACGCGGATAGGGTTCCTGGAATCGGACTTCGGGCGAGGCATCCGCGGTTGCCCTCGATGAGACAAATCCCGGCGGCGGAACGAGAAACTCCCATCCGTCCGGCCGAATCCGCGGGTTTTCCGGGCCGGCGGCGCGCCCAGCTCGATTCGGCGGATTACTGCACCCGGATCGGCTTGGCTCGCGGACCGCGCCAAGGATTTTTCGGACGGACCCGCCGCGAATCGACCCCCGCCCCGCTTTCTCCTTCCCTGAACACATTGCCGCCACATTCTCGTCAGGAGGGGTTCCCGCCTCGCCCGCCGCACGTGTCGTGGATCCCGTTGCCAGTCACATTTGGCCTCCGACCACCGTGTCGAAGGCCACGCCTCTCCACCCGCTTCAAAATCGTTGGATCAGGCCATGAATTCACCTCGCACCCCCCGGATTCAATCGGGCGGAACGTCCGCGGTCGCGGAACACCGCCTTAACGGCGCCGCGGGGATTCTAGAGCGAATCGAAGCGGGATCGGTTCGCTCGGGAATGCGCAATCAGAACGAAACTTCGAAAGGGACGGATGGGGCGGGTCACCAACGTTTGGCGGCAAGGGCGTCATCCGCGATCAGCGACGAGCGCACCTTCTTCGATCCAAGCAACTTGGTCAAAATCCGGCCATCCTTCAGCTCGAAGCGGACGCGGCCGGCCACGACCGCCGGATGTACACCGGCCTCCCGCGCGAGGGAACGGACGTTGCCGGGGGTCGGATTGTCCAGCACCGAATGCGCGCTCCACAACCCGGACGGAATCAGCGCCTCCCGCGCCAAATCGTCGGCCTCGCGCTCCCGACCATCGGGACGGTGGTCGATTTCATCCCGCGCGGCGGACCGGATGTCATCCACGAACATCTCTTCACTCCCGTCCGAAAAGTGCGATGCGTGATGGGCGAGTTCATGGAGAAGACAGAACCAGAAATTGTCGATGCGGTCGTCCCGGAGCGTCATGCCGATCACGGGAACGCCTTCGACGGTTCGAAGCGCCGCCCCGTCGAGATGAGTGTTCGGCAGGCGGGAGGCGACCACCATCGCGATGCCGTGCCCGGCGAGTTTTTCCCGGGCGAGGTTCGGGCCATCGTCCAAGGAACTGAGCCGCACGACGTCGCGCAGGAAGCCGGCGTCGATGGTTCCTGGATCGTGGATTCCCTCGAGACCGGCCTGGCGGGCCTCGCCGAGAACATGCAGACACCACGCCCGCAGTGCTTGTTGACCGAAGGTTGCCGTTTGGCATGGCCCGATTATCCCGCGAAGGAATCCCTGTGGAAGCGCGTTCCGTCCCCCGGCCCTTTCGATGAGGTCCAACGCGGTCTCTTCGATACGGCCGCCCGGGTCGCTGGCCTTCGGCACCCACCCGCGTTTCTCCATCTCGACGGCGGGAAAGCGGTCGAGGTCGACCCAGTCGGGGGTTGACGGCGGGTGCTCCCCGTCCAAGGTCAATCTGTCGCCGGTGATCCCGAAATGCTCCCGCAACGCGCGGTTCATTTTCAGGGTCACCCCGCGCTTTCCGCGCAGAACCTCGGTCGCCTTGGTCCTGCTTCCGACCAACGGGGCCAAGTCGTCCACGGTCATGTCGAACCGCTCCATGTGGAACTTGATCACCTCGACGGGATCGGGCGGGCTTGTCAGTTGATGGTGTTCATCCTCGTAGTCCCCGATGATCGTGATGAGTTCGCGATACTCGTCATCCTCGTCCGGGGTTCGGCGGCCCTGGTCCATGAGGGCCTCGAAGCGTTCAATGGCGGAATCGTATTCCCGTTCGGAACCGATTTCCCTGATTCGTCCTTGGATCGCCATCGGCTTTCTCCTTTCGACGCGGACGTATTTCCTGCGGGTTTCAATATAGCGCGGGGATGCGTCTTGGTCACGTAATCGAACTTCACGATCATCCTATGCGTGCGCCGCGCATATTGAACATTCCGCGCCGCCTTTGACAATGCCCGCCGTTCCAGGTTTGTCCTTGATGTCATGCGTCGCTCCCCGGTCGGCGGCTCGGACGACTTCCTTCCTCTCCAAAGCTTTTCCGGCACCCGGATGAGTTTTGGCGGACCGACAAGCAATTCGCCCCCCCGACCCGCATGTGACCCGGTTCACTCCCACCACCGCGTTGCGGACCAAAAGACTAATCCGTCCTCCGATCCTCTTTTGGCTTGGTTGAATTCGGCTTCGACACCGCGACTTTCAGCGACACCCGCAAGTGGCGACCAATGGATGCATCATCCCGAAGCGTCTACAAAATAAGATGGCGCTTCCGCGATTTGGGTGTGTTCACCACATCGGATGACGGAGGTGGATGGCGTCATCCAACGATTCGCATTGATCCCCACGCGGCCCGCTCCACCGATTCCGTCAATTCCTCCGGCGCTCCGGCAATCCCGACACGCCCGGATCCCCGGGTTCGAATTCCATCGGCCTCCGCCCCTACGCCCTCCGCGACGCCTCGGCGGCGGCTCCGAGCGCGGATTCGCC
>JANQKA010000424.1 GCA_028281405.1 Hasllibacter sp.
ATTCGTCCTTCCCGGTTTGATTTCGCGGAGTATCCGTTTGGCTTTGGTTCATGTGCCCAACCGTCCGAGGCCACCACAATCCGCGCGAACGTGGAGGCGACGGTGGTAATCACCAAGGGGTGTCAGGAGCCGTGCGTGGGGGTCCGGTTCGTTCCGGTGGCCGTATGATTTTGATCCAAATTCCCAATCCACCTCGAGCGGGCGGAACCGGCGCATCCGGGACGGATTGGCTGTTGAGAACCGAGGGGAGGCCGCCTCCACGGGAGCGGAGCTGGAGCTTCGGAAGCGTGTGATTCGGGTGCCGGAGGCGCGCGGGGTGATTCGTCTGGGTCCGAGGGGACCGTCCATCGGGGATTCTCTATAGGGAAGGAGAATTTTGGAAGCGCGGCAAATCACAATTTCATGGGCAGTCACCTTTATTTGGGTGTGACAAGCATTCCGAACACCATATATTGTAGGTCTCGCCCGCTCCACGAAAGTCTTGAGTTTCCGGGAGAGAAATTTGGTTCTTGCCAACCACGTGGATCCTATTGTAGCGTCGCGGCGTCGCCTTCGGATGTGCCCGGGGCGGTGCGAACGGTTGGATCAGCGGTTCCGTTCGCGAGCGAATGGGGAATGGGTATGACGCGAATTGTGAAGATCTCCACCATCGCGACGCTGACAGCGCTTTCGGCCTGCGGATTCGGTGGAGACTCGCAGAATTTCGGGGCGTCCCTGTCGGGTTTAAACTCCCTCCAGCCCTCGGCGGCCAGAACCATTCCAGGGGTGCTTTTGGATCAAAGCGGAGGTTGGGAGTGGTTCGGCAACGAATACAGGCTTGAACCGTGCCATGGCCTGGGCACCGCCCCCGACCCCGACGCCTGCCCACCAAACGGCGTCAGCTTGGTTGGAGGTGACAACGAATATCCGAATCAAGCCCTCCGCCGGAGAATCCAGAACGGCCCGGATGGGGAGTATGTGCAACACTACGTGGACAACGCGGCCAGCGGTAACCGGCATCTGACCACCACAACCGGAACCGTCGTGTATTCCGGCGCTGCGGACACCGCCGGGAATTCGACGAACATGCCCGCTGCGCTCGGCACAACCTGCGTCGGCGCGAGCTGCGACTATTGGCAGAGCGACGATGTAACGCTCACGGCGGATCTCGACAACGGAACCGCGCATCTGGCGGTCACGGAAATCGTGAACCGCACCGACGACGAGCGGTATCGCCCCGATGGACGGCGGCTGGATTTTTACGGCTGGATTTCCGGAACCGAAATCAGGTCCAACCACTCCGAAGTCGACGCGCACCTCGGCTTGTTGAACGGAAATCTGGGTGAGGATCACGCCACAGGGGAGTTCAGCCAGTGGACCAACTATGAAGGCCCGCGCACCAGGATCGCCGAATTGTTGCTGCGGTTGGCCGGGGAAGGCCCGATACCTCCGCAACTGGAAAAGGAACATTGGGGGGTGTTCTCGGTCTTGCGGGAACCCGGGAACTGAAAAAGACCGACTTGGGGCGGTCAAGATCCATCGCCGCCCGAGTGGAGAAACAAAAGTTGGCGTCGTGGCGGACTGATCGTTTCGGCGCGCTTCGATGGGTTCGGTCCGCGCCGCCCAAGGTGCTTCGCCTCCACGCCCGGCCTTCTGACATTGGGTCAGGGATCCGAATCGGCCGAAGAGGACGGTCGGACGATTCGCTCCTACGCGGTGGCATCGCGCATGCCGGTCGCCGCGAATGGAATGTCGACGGGACCGTGCGACCCGCGCCGGTGGTGGCCCGTCGTTCCGGCTCCGGCGGACGACTGACACCCGCCGGGCCGCCGGCCCAATGTCGGCGTCGGATAGTTTGAAATTCACGCCCCGGCGGGGGTTTACATGGAGGACACGTATGTGTAGATGGAACGAAAACGCGGGAGATAACGATGGACAGACAGGGAATCGTGCTGGCGGCGCTCGCCGCCGGGGGAGAGAACGCCGAGTTTTCTCCCACACAGGTCCAAAAGGTGCTTTTCCTTTTGGATCGCGAGGCCTCCGAGCTCTTCGACGGCCCTCACTTCGACTTTGTGCCTTATGACTACGGCCCCTACGACCGCACCGTGTACGATGTGATCGATGACCTTTCGCGCCAAGGTCTGGTCCGTGAGTTGGACTTGGGCCGTTACAGGAATTACGTCCTCACCGCCAAGGGACTGGAGATCGGATCCGCCAGGTTCGAGGATCTCACACCAAAGGCGCAATCTTTTTTGGGGCGCATGGTCGATTGGGTGCGATCCCTCAATTTCCAGCAGTTGCTGGCGGCGATGTATAGGAAATACCCCGACATGCAGTCAAACTGCATCGTGCCTTAATGACTGTCATAGTCGCGTTCAGTGTGTCGACGGCGTTGTCGCCGCCGCCGACAGCATGCTGACTTCCAGCGCGAACAATTCTCCACTTTCGCGCCACACGGGGAAGAAGCTCCACGCGCTTGGAAATGGGAAGATCTTCGCCTACACTGGCGATCGGAGCCTCGGCGACAGGTTTCGCATCGTGGTCGATGCGGCTCCCGAGAACATGGATCCCGCGGCGCACTCGATAGAGTATCCGTTCACGCTGAGAGAAAAGGTGGCCAAACAACTTCACCGAACCGGGATCGGCTTTCCAATCAAATTGAATACGGTGTTGGCTTACGAACATGGCGGAGCGGCCAATTGTTGCGTTTTCGATGGTTCGGCGCAGCCT
>JANQKA010000440.1 GCA_028281405.1 Hasllibacter sp.
ATGACGCGCGGGCGGGGTTCGCGCGACGAAGCGGCACGGGAGCGCGGGAATCAGTATCCGGCCATGGGTAAGGTTGGCGGGGTACGCGCGGCGGAGCGAATCGGGAGAGCGGGAATCGGAACCCGACCATTGGCAAGGGTGGTGGGGATCATGCGGCGGAGTGCCACGGGGGGGCCTGTCCGGAGACCCGAAGCCGTGTCCGCGGTTCCCGCGCGCGCCGCGCCCGTGTTCCCGGTTCGCCAAGCTTGCCCCGCGCGGGAGGCGCTTCCCCCTCCCGGCCGTGCGCCGGGCGGCAGCCGTTCTTGCCTCCCCCGCGCGTGAGGAGCCTCGACAAGGCGGGTGATTCCGCGGTCCACTTGGTCGGTTCTTGCCTCCCCCGCGCGTGAGGAGCCTCCACCAACGGGTGCTGAGTAGTCTCGGCTGGGGGTTCCGTTCGCGTGCCGCCGCCGCGAATACGGGCCACCGCGTGGGAAATCACCGTTCCCAACTCCGGGACGAAGCCACGACTCGGTTGGTCCGCGTTCCCGCGGGCGCGACATCCCGGTCAGCGGAACCTCCTCCGATTGGAGCGGCGCCACCGCGGCTGCCCCGGTGGACCGCGAGCGATGCCTTCATTGTCGGAGAATCCGACGCGGCGCCGCGTGCGGCGGGAACGGTCGGGTCCGCGGGAGGGCACGAAATTTTCCTCCGGCGCTTGAAATCGCCGCCGGCGGTTTCCATATCCACCCCGGGTGCCCGGACCGGGGCCCGGAACAACGTTGGATCGCTTCGAGAAAGGACCCGACCATGAGCAAGATATCATTCGCCACCCACCCCTTCCTGCTGGGCTTCGACGAGCTCGAGCGCATGATGGAGCGCAGCTCCAAGAACGGATCGGATGGGTATCCCCCCTTCAACATCGAACAGTTCGAGGAAGGAAAATTCCGGATCACGCTCGCCGTGGCCGGCTTCGCCGAGAGCGAGCTCAGCATCACGCTCGAGGATCGCCAGTTGACAATCGGCGGGAAGCAGGCCAATATGGACGAGGAGCGGATGTTCCTTCACCGAGGCATCGCCTCCCGCCAGTTTTCGCGGACTTTCCTGCTGGCGGAGGGCGTCGAGGTGTCGGGAGCGAACCTGGAGAACGGGTTGCTCCATGTGGACATGCAACGGAAGGTGCCCGAGAGCGTGGTGCAGAACATCCCGATCTCGCCGTTCGGGCAGGAGGCCAAGCCATGAACCAGACTTTCGACCAAGCGGGCAAGGATGGCAGGAAGACCGTCTACGTCCGTCCCGTTCAGGTCAGCGACCTGCCGGAAGCCGTTCAGAACGCCGCTGATGGCGCCGAACACATCTACGCCCTCCACAACGAGGAGGGAAAGAGGCTCGCCCTCGTCAAGGACCGGTCGCTGGCCTTCGTGCTGGCGCGCCAGAATGATTTGGCTCCCGTTACTGTGCATTGAGGAAGGGGCGTTCGCCTCTCGATGGGGCGGGATCCCGCGGCGACGCCGCGTTCGTGGGCGACGGTTGCGCCGTCGTCCACGACGACGCGGAATATCCCCGGGGAGACGTGATCACCTTGCCGCGCGGGATCCCCGTCTCCGAACCGCGCCCGTGGTTGCGTACGGCGATGCGGGCTTCGGCGGGCGCCGTCGCTTGGCCGACCGGGAGACTCCGGTGGCCGGACATCCCGCGGAGTCCATGGCGTCATTTCCCAACCGTGGGATGGCTTCACCGGTGATCCCCTTCACGCCGGAGGTCGCGGGACGGGCGTGATGCCGGAGAATTTCGGCGGAGACTTGGATCGCCCGGTGGTCGCGAAGAACAGGGAGGCGTCGGTGATCGGCGATGACGTGACTTCCGCGGGGCTCGCGCCGTTCCATGATCCCGCACCGTTCGACATCGTCGGCGAACCCCGGATCGTTTCGACCAAACGCGCATTCGAGCTTACGCCTCCGAACGCCACGCGGCCATTCGGAGGGCCGCTTCGACGGGAGGGGTGGGACGGCGGTCCCGGTCGTCGGATCCGATATGAACCTTCCCCGCAAGACGGAAATACGAGGAGGCGTCGCGCATTCGCCCGTGAACCGTCGGATCCGGCATTCTCTTGACGGGGAATATGCGTCCCCCGGCATCGGTTCGACACGTTGGCGCGGGACAACCCTTCAGATTGTCGTGAATATGTAGTCTTCGCCCGACCGCAGATCGGTCGTCACGCCTTCCAGAGTCAATACGAGACCGGGAGCGGTGAATACGAAATCACCTCCGCTCACCGCCGCCGAGGTGATTTGGCTCTCGTCGACGCCTTTGAATTCAATCACGTCCTCCCCGACCGTGAAGTCCGTGATTCTGTCCGTTCCCGCGTTCGGGGCGATTCTGAACGTGTCATGCCCGGCGCCACCGACGAAAGTTTCGCTGAGCGGGGTTCCGGTGAGCAGTTCATCCCTATCGCCGCCCGCCACGGTCCGCGAGAGGAACACGATGTCCCGCGACGCGGAAAAATTCGGCGAGTTCGTTAGCATGAGCTGAAATCCGGTGGGTTGATCCGACGTTATGGTGACCACATCGTTGTTCGTGGTCGCTCGAACGCTGTTTTCGTCACCGAACGTCAGCAGCAACTTGTCTCCCGCCTCCCCGTCGAAATCCGTGATCGTGGTCTGGTTGGCGGCCGTGCTGTCGTCGGGAGACAGGAATTGAAACACGTCCGCCCCGCCGCCGCCCGTGAATTGGTAGCCGCCGTCTTTGCCGTGAAACCAATTCCTGTCGGAGTCTCCGGTCAGGGCGCCGGGGTTTTCCCCGAGATGGATGTCCTCCACATCGATCGTGTCGTCGCTGCCCTTGAATTCGATGTGTTCGACAAATCGCAACTCGTCCCGGCCCTCGTCTATTCCATCGGCCGCGTCGTGGTCCTCCACGGCGATTCGCTCCGCCCTGAAGGGATCCCTCTCGATCGTGAAGTCGAGAAGGTCGCCCGCGTAGACGGCGGTGTCATCTCCATTCCGTTCGACCGTTCCTGTATCTGCGCCGATGAAATCGGCGATGATCGTGTCGTTTCCCCTGCCGCCTTCGATGGTATTGTCCAGTGTTCGGGAGTCGCCATGATAGTTCTGATCTCCATCCCGCGGGGCGATTACATCTACTTTTACATCGGTGACTATCGGATCCGGGGCGTCCCCCGACCCGATATAGTAAACATAATCATTAATGTCATAGATGAGCAGGGAGTTTTGAATCCGAATTTCGAAATCGGACGATGGGGTATTGCTCACTATATTGGAGATGTGTTGCATATTCCCAACCCTCCCGGGATCGAGATTTTTCAATTCTTCTATGTTCGCCAAGCCGATGCGATCACCCCCGCGGCTTGAGAAGGTGTCACGGGTTATCGTTGTCGGGTTCGAGGCGGGGCTGTCGTCGGCGGACAGGATCTGAATGATCGCCGTCTTTGGAATGCCATTCCCGAAGATTCTATATCCGCCCCCCTCTCCATAGAAATATTCGAAGTCCCGTTGCTTTGTCCGTATTTCGCGGGGGGCGTCGCCCGAGTGAATATGGTCCGGGTCCAACAGGATTTCCCTTCCGTCCCCGAAGCGGATGGTTTCGATTCCCCGCAACGTGTCCCTGCCTTCGTCTATTCCGTCTCCGGTGTAGGCGTCGACCACGAGATAGGCTCCCGAAATGGTCGGGTGGCGCGAGATTTGGAAATCCCAGAATTTTCCCTGATACTCGGCCGTGTCGTCGCCCTCTTCACCATTCAAATCATCGTCTCCCTCTCCGCCGATCAGGGTATCGTCCCCGAATCCGGCCTCGACCGTGTCATCCCCCCCATACCCGTAGTACAAATCGTCGTGGCTTCCAAGATCCAGTTCCACGTCCCCGTCGCGGCCCCCGCGCTGCGTCACATCGAGAACCTGTCCCGCTTCGATGGAGAACGCTTTCGAGACGGACTCGCCATGAACATCGGTGGCGGTGGCGACGAGGTTCACGGTTTGCCTACCCGGGATTGTGCCCATGAGCAGGGTTCCGTCGAAACTCAACCCAACCGATGACAGGTTGGAGCCGTCCGCCTGGGTCACATCGAAGGTCAACGTACCGTCTCCGTCCGGATCGGTGAAACCATCGGTCACGTCGATGATTTTTATTGGCCGATCGGCAACCTCCTTCTTGTCGACCAAGGGTGTGTCCGCGGTCTCCACCGGCTTGTCGTTCGCCGTGATGGTGAACGTTCGGCTGACCTCGACGTTGTGCCCGTCGGTGGCGTGCGCGGTGACATCGAAATCATCGGACCCCGTGAGGGTGCCCTCGATCCGGTTGGCGGTGGAATTGTATGTCAGTCCATGATCGGCGCGTCCGTATGTCACGCGGATGGTGATGTTCTGGCTTTCGGGATCGTTGAACAGGGCGCCCAGGTCCATGTTGTCTATCCGCTCGTCCACGGTCTCGACGACGCTCAAGCCGGCCAATACCGAGTCGTCGACCGTGAGCTGGAGGTTCGGTCCAACCGTGATGGAGAAATCCTTCGTGACCGACTCTCCGTGATCGTCGGTGGCGGTGGCCCTGATCGGAACGGTGCGGGGGGACTGGACCTCCCCGGAAATCACGTTGGTCGATGAATTGAAACTCAAGTCGCCCGGGACCGTCGACAGCGGCGACCCGTCCTGAAGCGTCGCCGTGAACGTCAGTGTGCCGTTTCCATCGATGTCGTGGAATCCGGCGGCCACGTCGATGGAGGTGATCGCGATGCCCGCGACCTCGGTCCTGTCGGCGAGCGGCGTGGCCGACTCGGTGGGGGTGTCGTTCGCCGTGATGGTGAACGACCCGTTGACTTCCGCGTTGTGTCCGTCGGTGGCGTGCGCGGTGACGACCAGGTCATCGGATCCCGTGAGGGTGCCCTCGAGCCGGTTGGCGGTGGAATTGTATGCCAGGCCATGACCGCCGCGTCCGTAGGTCACGCGGATGGTGATGTT
>JANQKA010000448.1 GCA_028281405.1 Hasllibacter sp.
CCAAACCGAGGTCGGTCCCATCCGTCAACGAATACGTCAGCGTCTGACCGCTGTCGGAGTCCTCGAACCATTCGCCCGCGGTGATCGGGGAAGCCAGCGCCGCGCTGGTCGTCAGAACCATCGCTTGGTCCGGAGCCACGGCCGTTGTCGCCGGAGCGTTGTTCGCGGTGATTTCGAGCGCGTGGTCGGCGAATCCATTGCCGTCGCTGGCCCTGACGCGGATCGTCGTGTTCGCCGTTCCCGTGAACCGACCGCCGATTTCACCGGTCTCGTCGTCGATGGTCAGACCGAGGCCGTCCGCGTCCAACAGCGCGTACATCAGTGTTTGATTGTCGTCCGATTCGGCGAACCATTCGCCCGCGTTGATCGGAAGGTTCGGATCCATGCCGCCGACAGTGAGGACCACCGCCGCGTCGGGAGCCTCGTCCGTCGTCGTGGGGGCGGTGTTGGGCGTGATGCTGACCATGTGCGTGACCTGCGCGTGTCCATCGCTGGCTTCGACGCGGATCGTCGCGTTGTCCGATCCCGTGAACGCGCCGCCGATCGCTCCGGTGTTCCCGTTGATGGTCAGGCCGAGGCCGGACCCTTCGGTCAACGAATACGTCAACGACTGGCCCGTGTCCGTGTCGGAGAACCACGCGGCGGCGTCGATCGGAAGATTCAAATCCATGCCGCCGGTCGTCAGGACCAGGGTCCGCGGCGCCTCGGCCGTGGCCGCGGGGGCCGCGTTCGCGGTGACGCGAAGGGTGTGCGTGATCGAAAACCGTCCGTCGCCCGCCTCGACGCGGATTTCCGCGTCCCGCGTTACGGTGAACGTGCCGCTGATTCGGCCGTCGTCGAACATCAGGCCGGTGCCGTCCAATCCCGACGCGGTGAAGGTCAGCGTCTCGTTCCCGTCCGGATCCGCGAACCAGGACCGGATATCGATCGGAGAGGACAATTCCACGCCGGTCGTCAGAACCCGCGGTTCCGACGGGGCTTCGGTCGTCACCGTTGGTGGGCGGGCCGCCGCGACCGCGGAGATCACGAAAGCCACTTGCGACGTGCCGCCGTCGGTGACGGTGACCGGCACGTCTCCGGTCCCGGCGAGCGTGCCCGAGATCCGGTTCGTCGACGGGTCGAACGCCAATCCGGAATCGGCTCGACCAAACGTGACGACGAGATTCGGGGTTTCGCCGCCGGAGACGGCGAACAGGCCCGTCAGGTCGATTGGGTCGATCTCTTCGCCGATCACCACCGTTCGGTTCGGTGGAGCGGCGCCGCTGGCCACGACCGTGAGGACGAAATCATCCGTGACGCTTTGACCACTTCCATCGGTCGCGGTGACGGTGACCGTCACGTTCTCCGCGCCCGTGATCTCCCCCGTGATCTCCCCGGTCTCCGCGTCGATCTCCAAACCGACCGTGGACAGCGCGGCTCCGTCGCTTCCGACTGTCGCCTCGAACCGGAGCGCGTCGTCCTCGTCGAGATCCTCGAACGCCGAGGCCGTGCCGATGGGCGCGATCTGGGTGCCCGCCGTGACGATTCGGTCGCGCAGGGGCGCGTCCGACAACATTGGCGGATCGCTCCGCTGGATGGTGACCGTCGTGGTTCCCCTGACGGCGTCCGCCTCGCCCAGGGCGGTGACGGTGATCACCGCTCCGTCGTCTCCGGTGAAGTTGCCGGTGATCGCCCCCGTTTGGGCGTCGATCATCAGCCCGACCGAGTCCAGCGCGACTTCGTCATCGCCCACGGTGGCGCGGTACGTCAGCGCGTCGGCGTCGGACAGGTTCCGGAACGCCGCGGCCGCGTCGATTGCCCGGGTGATGGCCCCGCCGTTGGGAACGAAACCTGTCAGGGCGGTCGGGGCCGCGGACGGGGTTCCTCCTCCGCCTCCGCCTCCTCCATCCCCACCGCAGCCCGCCAGCGCCGCCGCGGCGGGCGCCGCGGCGGCCGATCCGAGCCGACGGCGCGCCGGAGCGGTGATGGACGATTCCGGGGCGCGCCCGTCCGGGCGCGCCGCGTTGGACGAATTCGAATTCAACATGGCCGGATCCCCTTCCGCCTTAAACCATTTCACGCCGCCCCGCCGTGCCCGAACCGGGCCGCGGGGGGCCGACGACCGGAAACCGGCCGGATTTCCGGTCGGACTCGTTACGCTTCGGCGGAATCACCGGAGTGACCCGTATAAGGCGATTCCACCGCCGAGTCAACGATAAAGGCCCCGTCTCCCGATTCGCGGGCGGGCGGCGATTCATCCGGGTGTCGGACGGTTTCCTCTTCGCTTGGTGGGATATGGAACGACCCGCGGGAACGATGCAACGCTTTCGCGGCCTGGATTTCGCGCGGGATTCGCGTGTTCCGTGTCTCATGCGCCCGCCGCCCATTTTCCGCGCGTGCCGCACGGTGCTTCACGCATTCCTTTGGATGTTTCGCGCGTTCCTTCGGATGTCTCGCGCCGGGGTTCCCGTTCTCACGAGGCGCCGAGGCGCATGGCCCAAAGGCGCGCGAGGCATCCAGGGAATCAGCCCGGACGGCGCCACCCTGTGGCGCATGCCCCATAGGCGCGCGGCCTCCCGTGTCGCGAGGCGCGGTCGGAGCCGAGGGAGGGAGGAGTCCGGCGGTGGTCGACGGGAGTCGCGTTCCCGGGCTTTGAGGCCGGCGAAGCGCGTTGTGCCTTCCGCGGCTGGCGTCGACGGGTGCGGCTCCGCCCCGCATGGACCGGGCGGGCATCTCCTTCTGGAGCGGTCGTCGACGAATCCCGGGAGCGCGTCCGTATTGGGAATGTGGATGAATCGGCGGGCGTCCCGCCCCGTGACCGATAATCCGCGCGCGGGGATTTTCGGTGGCGTGGTCCGAAGTCCATATTACCTGATGAAAAAGTGCTTGCGCGGGACATGGCGATTTGCGAACACACTCCCGTGTTTAACGAGTTGCGAAGCTTTCACTTGGGCAACGGGTGATGCGGAACGGGATTCCGCGTCGATCCGGTCGGTCGAATCGACATGTTCGCCGCCGCCCGTCGCCCGGACACTTTGACACGGCGCCGCCGCGCCGGACACGGACCATGGAGGACGACATGCGCGACGATTTCCTTTCCAACCCCGCTTCCCACCCTCTTTTCGCCAACGGCCGCCGCGGGCGCGGCTCCCTCGGCGCGGCCGCCGGGGCCGCGGCGGCGCTCGGAGCGCTTGCCGGGTGCGGCGGTGGCGGCGGAACCACCGCCTCGTCCGCGACCGGCGGCGAAAACACCGCTCCGGTGGCTTTGACCACCGGTGGGAACGTCAACGGGGTGGCGGGGGCGCCGATCGTTCCGATCGACCTCTCGTATGGTTACTTCAACGACGCCGACGACGACGCGCTGACCTACACCGTGGCCGGGCTGGACGGCACCGGCCTGAGCTACGACGGCGAACGCCGGATCACCGGGACGGTCAGCGATCCGCGCACGTTCTGGTTCACCGTCACCGCCTCCGATGGACAGGGCGGATCCGCGTCCAGGATCATCACCCTGACGACCGAGGCCGCCGCGGAGGGTGCGGCGGCGCGTCCGACGGTCGTCTCCAACGGCCTCGTGTATGGACGTGACGCGGTCGCGGGCGACGAAATCGATCCCGTCGACGTGGCCGCCGGGTTCGCCGATCCGGACGCGGGCGACGCCGATCTGGATTTCGCCGTGAGATTCTCGCGGGAGGACAGCGGACTGACGTTCGACCCCGCCAGCGGCATGATCACCGGCGAGTTCTCGGGGACGGGGAACGTGGAGGCGGTGGTCACGGTGACCAACGGGGAAGGCGAAAACGCCACTTCGGTCGAGCACCGGATCCTGTTCACCGCCGAGGGGGTCGACCCCGTGGGGGTCGGAGGCGTCGAAGGCCCCGGCGGTGTCGGGACCAATGATGGGATCGGGGACGGGACGACCGGCAATGGAGGCGGGTCCACCTCCGGGTCGTCCGGTGAGAGCAGGGAAGCCGCCCTCGGCGGATTGTTCGTCTACCAGCCTGCGGCGGCGGCGATGCGGAATTCGGGCGGAAACGTGATCTACGCGGCGACGCTCTCCAACGGGGATTCCCTGGACAGCGTGGGATTGGAGATCGATCCGGAGACCGGGGTGATCAGCGGCGTGTTCACGGGTTCGGCGGTTATCGATCCGGAGGACCAGGTCGCCAAGGGAATCAATCCGAAGGTCAGGAGCGACGAACCGGAAGATCCCGATCCTGAAGCGCTTCCGAATTTGGGAAGCGCTCCGGTCGCGCCCGCTCCGGCCGCCTCGGCGGCCGTTCGTCCTCTGGGAAACGAGGATGAAATGGATGGGACCGGAGGGATGGATGGGGACGGGAATCCCACGGGTGGGGATGACTCGAATGAAGACGATGATGTGAATGTGTTCGAGGCTTTGACGGAGGATGACATAACGGGGAGTCGTGGTGAATTCGACGAGATCGAGATTCAGATCACGGCGGTCGATATGGACAACGACGAGACGACGGTTGTTGATACCGCCCGCATATCGTTTGATCCGGAGGAATCTCCCCAGCCATCCGTGGGAACCCTTCAGGACGATGTGGTCGCTCCACACGGTGAAATGTTGAATATCGATGCCGCGGCCGGTTTCGCGGGGGACTTCGAGGAAGGAGCGGACTTGACTTTTTGGGCGATGGGTGAGGATCCCGTCGCGAAGTTGTTTCATGGAGAAGACACTTGGAGGTTCCATTTGGATCAGATGGGAATCGCGATTGATCCCGATACGGGAATGATCTCGGGCGAGTATGACGCCCATCGGGATATCGTTGTCCATGTGACCGCCAGCGATGGAGACAATTTCGTGACGAAGGATTTCGGGATCCTCGCTCCGCCGGTGTTTGTCGACCCGGAGGATTCGACCGCGTCATCGGCCGGCGGTTGGCTTGAAGACACCGAAATATCCGACTTCCTGACCGGGGGACAGCTCGCGTATGGTCAGTACAATGTGTTTGGTCTTTGGTGGTATGCCTTTTCGCCTTCAGGGGATCAATTGACCTACGAGGCCGACGGCCTCGATGGAACCGGGTTGGAAATGAACCAATGGGGTTGGGTGTACGGGGAACTCGAAAGCGCGGATGACGTGGAATTCGAACTCACCGCGTCCAGAGACAACGGCGCCTCGGTCACGGGAACGGTGAGGCTTTCGGTGAACCGCCCTCCCGAGGGCAGCATGACGGGTTTGCCGGACAAATATATAATGTCCACCGAAACCGACACGCTGCCCTTTGACGGTCAAGCCCATTTTGTCGACCCGGAGGGCGGAACCGTGACCATCGAGGCGGCGGACGGTGAGTGGAATTCCGACATTTCCTTCACGATGGAGGATGATTCCATCACCCTGTCCGGACTTGAGCACTTCCAGCATTATGTCACGTTGAGCGTCAAGGACGAGGTTGGTCACGAATATCTCTCGCATGTGCTTCTGGAAAGGCACGCCCCACCATTCAGGACCGGCGAAGAAGAAGAAAGAGGCGATGTTGTCTTGATGCACGGATTGGATATTGAGGATGTCTGGTTGGGCGGGGGGTATTTCACCCGCCTCGCGGATGAATTCTCGGACATTCAAAATCTATTGAAATTCAGTGCGTCCGGGCTGGAGGATACCGGGATTCACATGACCGACGATGGTCGGCTTCATGGCCGCCCGATAACCGGAGAGGACGAGTTGAATTTTGACATTACCATCACGGATATGTTGGGAGGCTCGATTACCGATGAAAGAACCATCAGGGTCTTGGATTTTGTTCCGGAAAATTATTCCCTTATTGGTCGATCCTCCTCTCAACCCTCCGCTCCGCCCTCATCTCCGCCCTTTGCTCCGTCCTCGGCTCCGTCCTGGGATGCCTGGGTCTTGATGGAAGAGAGCGGGGAATTCAGCTTCGACGCATCGAAGTATGCCGAATTCGCCCGCGGATTGGATGTTCCCTTGCGGTACTCCGCGGAATTCAGGGATTCCCAGGGCGCCGCGGGTGATGTTCAAAGCATTGGATTGGATGTGGACGCCAACACGGGACAAATCAGCGGAACATACACGGGTGATGGGACGGGGGTGGTTGAGATACGCGCCGCGGACAACTCGAACATGTCCCGTTTCGGGATTGACGTCAGGATTAGGACGGATTCCTCTCAAATCGATATCGACGCGATAACTACCGTCTCTGTTTCGAACACGGGCGGGATGGAAGAGGCAATCGAAATCGACGAACACTTTTTCGCTCCCACGGACGATGAACTGGATTGGGTCGCGGCCACGGTTCAGGGTGATTCCGGGGATGTCGGCTCCGTTGGGCTTCAATTCAATTCCGAGACCGGTGTGATCATGGGGAATTTCGACGAGGACAGGGAAATCCGCGTTCTCGCCCATGCCGATGGAGAGTATTACGCGAACATATTCAAGATTGGCCCGCGGTTCGACGCGGATAGAATAGATCCCCCCGTGGTCACCGTTGACTCGGATAATTTCGTCAGCATTGCTTCGATCAATCTTGGAAACGCGTTTTTGCTTTCGGATGGGGAGAGTTTGGACATCGACGTGTCGGGGCTTGAGGACACGGGATTGTATTTCAGCAAGCATGAGACCGGGGCCTTTATTGAGGGTGGGCTGTATCCGGAGTATTTCCCATCCGGGCAAGTCCCGGACAGCATTCCAATAACGTTGACGGATTTTGGTGGTGAGGATCCCGTCGCCCATGAGATGACCATCGACGTCAATTGGAGACCGGAGAAATCCGAATCCCACTCGTTGCCAACCGAAGTGAATGTGGCGGCGGGATCGGAAATCGATCCAATTCCCCTTACAGGTATGTTCAGGGATCCCGATGGGGATGATCTGACATTCGAACTCGAAGATGTTCCGGAATTGGAAATCGATATGGACACTCTTGAAATAAAGGGCACATTCGATTCATCATATGTGGGTCAAACATTCACGGGATTCCTCGTGATCAAGGATGGCCGTGGCGGAATCTTTTCCAGTGATTTCATCACATTCAACATTATCGAGGCAACAGATCCAAACATTGATGTTGCGAAAGTCGAACACGAAACAGACGCCTCATCCGGTGTGTTCGCCGTCGACGGATCAGCTGACGATGCGGGAGCGTATTCAAACAACGAATGGGATTCGTCCGGGCACATGAGCGGTCCGGTTGCGCATGTGACATCCGATTCCGAACTGGAGTTGAATGAAGTCTCCGCCGGAATCGGTCAGGATGGAGATTATCTGACCTCGTCGCTCTTCTGAGCGCGTCGGATGCTTTCCAGTGACGCGGAAAAGGGCTTGGTTTCCGCCCGCCGATGGCTCGCGCCCATGATTCCCCGGCCACGGAAACGTGGGGCGGATTTGTTGGGCCGGTCATGGCCGGTTCCGGGGCGTCCCCGGCACGGGAAGCGTGTTTTTATCTTTTCCGTCTTTTCGCCGGCATCCGCCCACCACGCGGGCGGGACATGCGTTGCGGTGCGCGCGCGCGCCACATCGGAGTTTGGTGGGATGTTCTTCGCTTCCGCACCAAGGTCATGGCTTTGTTCCTCCGACGCGCGGATCCGGGTCGGTGTCTCTCCATTCCGGGATACCGGCGTGGTCCGGTGCGTTCCCGGGATGGTGGCGCCTTGAAGGAGCCGCGTCGTGGCGTGGCCGCGCCCTGTCGGGCGGAGGCGGCGTTCCCTGGGTGGTTTGGCCGTTCGGAGATTGTCGGCCCATGAGCGGCCTTCGCCCGGGATCGCGTCGGTCCGGCGGAACGCGGACCAGGAACGGCCCCCGCCCGTCGGCTCGACCTGACGGGAATCGCGTGGCGGCTCGCGCTCGGTGAGCCTCCCGGGGCGTGTCCGCGGCGTGGACGCTCACGGACGCGGGGCTTGGACGGGCGCTCGATCCGGATTGAGGTCGTCCGCATCCTTGAATCGTCTCCATATTCCCGCGTGGCGTCGCGGAACGCCCGTCGTGTTTGACATGGACGGGAGATTCGTGGCACCGTCGGACGGCGTTTCCGGCGAATCAATGTCCGGGCCGCCGGCGAGGGGTCGGCGGGTGTCGGGGGGAACCCGGATTGAAACGAACGCTCCGGAGCGCCGTCGGCGTCCGGCTCAACGAATCGGGCGGGCACGGTCCCGCGACGGAAAGATGACGGAGACCAACGTGAACATTGAAAATTCTTTCCCCGCCCATCGATTTCCCGCCGATGGCGCGGGGAGGCGCGGATCCTTGGGCGTGGGCGCCGTCGCGGCCGCCGCCCTGGGAGCCTTGGCCGGGTGCGG
>JANQKA010000455.1 GCA_028281405.1 Hasllibacter sp.
TCAACTTGAGGCTTTCCGCGGGAGAACACGAAGGGAAACTTGTCCGAGAGCGTCAGCTGGGCCTCCAGCGTCGCGTAGTGACGGACATTCGTCGGAACGTCCTGCGGTTCCACCAAAGGCGGCAGCATTTGAAAAACATCGTAATGATGCGTCAGCCGGACAAGTTCGCGAAAGTCCCGATCACAGCCGGGACGCCGGCCGCGCTCGAGATCCGTGGCGTGGGGCGCTCCCGCCCCGGGCTGGAACACGAGAGCGCCGGGCTCCAGGAGGACATCCCGGTCCCGCTCGCCCGCGCGCCCGGTGATCGACCTTGGAGCCGAGGCGATCGCGGCGTTCACCATTTCCTCGCCGATGAAAACCATCTCGCCCTCGACCCGGGCCCCGCCTTCGGCGAACAGCCGCCGGGCCTCCGGCAACAGGACTTTGAAGCCGAGTTCCCGCAGGATCCTGAGCGCGGATTCATGCATCGCGGCGATTCGGTCATCCGAAAACACGTTCATTGGAGGAAACGGATTGCGCAGCCGACGATAGTCGACCCGCCGAACGCCGCCGCCGGCGGCCTTCTTGGAAGCGCGGCGACTACGCCGCGCCATCGCCCCCTCCAACCGCCGCGCCATCGGCCTTTCCGATCATCGCGGCGAAAGTCGTCCCGCCCAACGGAGGGAAGGGAGCGGGCGCCCCGAATGATCCGACTGCTTCCGCGGCGGCGGGAATCCTGAATCGGTTCATGCCCGTATCGCTCCGCCTTCGATATCGCATGGGGACGGTGGCACGCCCCGCGCCCGCGCCCCGCCGGAAACCCTCCCTTCCGCCAAAACGGGGAAAGGAAGCGTGCCGAACGCTCCGACAACTTCCGCGGCGGCGGGAATCCTGAATCGGTTCATGCATGTGTCGCTCCGCCTTCGATATCGCATGGTGACCGTGGCACGCCCCGCGCCCGCGCCCCACCGGAAGCCCTCCCGTCCGCCAAACCGGGGAGAGGAAGCGCGCCGAATGCTCCGACGGCTTCCGCGGCGGGGGAATCCGAAATCGGTTCATGCCCGTATCGCTCCGCCCTCGAAATCGCATGGGGACGATGGCGCGACCCGCGTCGACCACCCGCGGAAATTCGGCTCGACCGACGTGGAGAATGAGTGAGTTCCCCGTATGCTCCGGCGGCATCCGCGGCGGCGCGAATCCCGGAGCGGTTCAAGACCGCATCGCTCCGCCTTCGGGATCGCGGAGGGGCGGTGGCACGGACCATCACCGAGATCATCCGAAAGTCGACCCGCCCGCAAAATCGCGAGGCGCGGGCACCCCGAATGCTCCGACGGCTTCCACGGAGGCGTGAATCCCGGAGCGGTCATGCCCGCATCGCCAAGCCTTCGGGACCGCGGGGAGACGGTGACACGACACGCGACCGCGACCCACCGGAAGTCGACCCGCCCACCGAACCGGTTGAAGGAGGCGCGACCAAGACTCCGTCGGTTTCCGCCGAAACGTGCGTCAAGGCGCGGTTCATGCGCGCATAGCCTTGCCTTCGGGGTCATAGGGCGACGGCGGCACGACCCGCGCACCGCGCTCGCGTCCCACCACGTGAACGGACAACTCCGCTCCCGGCTCAGTCAGTTCGACGTCCACCATGGCCATGGCCAGGGATTTGCCGACCGTGTGACCGTGGCCGCCGGAGGTCACGAAGCCGACCCGCTTTCCTCCCGACCACACGGGCTCGTAGCCGGAGGCGTCGGCGTCCGCGGCGTCCACCTCCAGCGTGACGACCTTCCGGGACGGGCCGTTTCCGCCGCGCTCGGCCGCGGCGGCCTCCGCGCCGACGAATCCGCCCCGTTCCCAATCGATCCAGCGGTCCATGCCGGTCTCCCCGGCGGTGTAGCCCTGCGTGAACTCGGCCGACCAAATGCCGAAGCTCTTCTCGATCCTGAGGGTGAGAAGCGCGTTGAAACCGAATTCGTGGATTCCGGCTTCCCGGCCCGCGTCCAGGAGCGTCCGGCGGAGCGCGGCGTGATGCTCGGCGGGCACGTTGATCTCGTAGCCCATCTCGCCCGTGACCGAGAGCCGGCCGACCTGCGCCCGGGCCAGGCCCACGTCCATCGTCCCGCATCCCATGAACGGCAGGGTCACCTCCCGCTCGGCGGCGGTTTCGATCACCTCGCGGGATCTGGGCCCCGACAGCGAAAAACCCGTCATCCGATCCGAAATGTCCACCACGGACACCCCGTCGATCATGTGGTCGTCGAACCAGCGCATGTGCCACGCGCGCAGATAATAGGATCCCATGATCCAATAGCGCCCGCCGCCCCAATTGAAGAGCGTCAGGTCTCCCTTCATCCGCCCGTCGCGCCCCAGCATCGGCGCGAGCCGAGCGCGGCCCTCCTTCGGCATCCGGCCCGCCATCACCCCGTTCAACCACGCCTCCGACCGCGGGCCCGAGACCTCGAACCGCGAAAAGCCGGAAATATCCAATAGCCCGACGCCCCCGCGCGTTTTCCGGTGCTCGTCCGCCACGATCGGGAAGGCGTTGGACCGCTTCAGGCTCGGCGCCTCCTCGAATTCCGGCGACGGCGCGAAATAAAGCGGCACCTCCAGCCCCCAACTCTGTCCCCACCGGCAGCCCGCGGCGGTCATCGCGTCGTGGGCGGGGGCCATCTTCATCGGCCTGCCCGCGGGCAACTGTTCGTTGGGATAGGTCATCACGAAGCGGCGGGTGTAGAATTGTCCCGTCGTCTCGCGGATGAAGCGCCTGTTTTCGGCGAACCGTCCATACCGCGCCACGTCCATGCCGAACACGTCCGCCTCCGGCTCTCCGTGAATCATCCACTCGGCCAGGGACTTTCCCACGCCGCCGCCCTGCAGGAAGCCGGCCATCACCGCGCAGGCGCACCAATATCCGGGCTTGCCCGGAACCGGCCCCACCAGCGGATTGCCGTCCGGTGAAAAGGTGAAGGCTCCGTTCACCCAGCTTTTCACCCCGACCTCCGCCAGCGCCGGGTAGCGCTCGAAGCCCAGGGTCAATTCCCTCTCGATCCGGTCCGTCTGCTCCTGGAACAGGTCCATGCCGTAGTCCCACGGCGCGCCGTCCATCGCCCAGTGCTCGTGGTCTATTTCGTAGATTCCGAGCAGAACGCCCTTCTGATCCTGGCGCAGATAGGTGAATCCCTCGAGATCCACCGTCATCGGCATCTCGTAATCGAGCTCCTCGAGCAGCGGAATCGTGTCGGAGATCAGATAGTGGTGCTTCAGGGGCGACACGGGAAGTTCGATGCCCGCCATGCGCCCCACCCGCTTGGCCCACAGGCCCGCGGCGTTCACCACATGCTCGGCGCGAATCACGCCCTTGTCGGTGATCACGTTCCACCCGTCCGCCGTCGCCTCCAAGTCCTCGACCTTGGTGTGTTCGTAAACTTCCGCCCCGTGCTTCTTGGCGGCCGCGGCGTAGGCGCGCACCGTGCCGGTGGTGTCCACGTATCCTTCGCGGTCCGCCCACATCGCGCCGAGCACGCCATCGGTCGACATGATCGGGCACCGCTCGCGCGCCTGCTCCGGAGTCATCAATTCGCAATCCTCGATGCCCACGGTCTGGAACACCCGGTAGGCCGACTGCAGCCATTCCCAGCGGTCGGGGGTGCCCGCCAGCGTCAGTCCGCCCGTCATGTGCAGTCCGATGGATTGCCCGCTTTCCCCTTCGATCTCTTTCAGGAGGTCGATCGTGTAGGCCTGCAGCGCCGCGATGTTCGGGTCGGCGTTCAGCGCGTGAACGCCTCCCGCCGCGTGCCAGGACGATCCCGCCGTCAGCACCGACCGTTCGAGAAGGCAGACGTCCCTCCATCCGAATTTGGCGATGTGGTAGGCCACCGAGGCTCCAACGACGCCGCCTCCAATGACCACGACCCTGTATTGAGAATTCATTCGGCTCCTCCCTCATTGGCGACCACCGCGCGTACATCCGGCCGAGCGATGTCGTCAAGACGCGTCGCTCCCGCCCCTCGTCCGCTGTTACGGGACGGTACGGGAAACGGCCCGTCAAGCGCGCCCCGCGCTTGGACGGTCCCAAGGCCCCACCTCCCGCCCCGCGCTTGTACGATTCCCAATCCCCACCTCCCGTCCCGCGCCGTAGGACGGGCGGTGGATGGGAGAACGAACGACCCACCTCCTTTCCCGGAGCGGGCCGCGCCATCCGGGGCGGGGCACGCCACCCGTGACGGGACGCGACATCCGTGACGGGGCGCGACATCCGTGACGGGGCGCGACATCCGGGGCGGGGCGCGCCACCCGTGACGGGGCGCGACATCCGGGGCGGGGCGCGCCATCCGGGGCGGG
>JANQKA010000464.1 GCA_028281405.1 Hasllibacter sp.
GCAGCTTGCGCTCACGTCTTTGTTCGAAATCGCGCGCCCTCTTTGGCTGGAAATCGGCTTTGGCGGGGGTGAACATCTGGCGTGGCAGGCACGACGGCACCAGGCTATCGCGCACGAAGTGACGCTGACCCGGCGAGGCGGATTTCCTCGGCGTCAAAGGGTCTTCGGTGGCTTGACCAGACTCAGCCGGCGTTCCGCCCTTGGTTGATCCGCTCCGGAAAACATCCCATGCAGCGCGGGAATTTCGATCCGGGTGTGCTTCGCCATTGCGAATCACGAGTCCGCCGCGGTGGAAAGGAGGTTCGTCCTTTTTGGACAACCGGGGATCGGAGTTCCAAGGGCTGGAGGGATGGGTGGGCGCGCAAGATTCGGGGCCAACGCTCGCTGCATCACAGGCGCCGCCGCATGGCGTTGTTGCTCGTCATCCTCTGGCGTGCCCCTTTGCTCGGCCCGGACTTCGGTGACTTTGGGTGACATGGACTGAGAATATAGCCTTGGCAGCACCACCCGGCACCTCCGGGCCGCTTCGGCCATATTTTCCGTTCATGTCACCCCAAAATTCCGATAGGCGTCCAAGTTTCTCCGGGCGATATCTGGCTGTACTTGCCGCCGGCAATTCCTCCCACAATGCGTGCGGGATGAAAAGACAGGTTCGAAGGCGGCGGCGCGGGTAAAGGGCTCTGGTGGGACCACCGCGCTCGCCATGAACACACTACCCCGGCAAGTTGAGCGACCGTACTTGTGAGTGGTCCACAGGCGCGCACATGTTCATGCCCGGACCCGTGGTTCCTCAATTGTGGCCAATGAGTGACGTTCTCCATCCAAGACGCCGCCGAAATCCCGATCGGCATTCAGGAACCGGACGGCCGAGAGTATGATAAAAATATCGCGGTGAAAGCATTCCCTCATGGGGGGATCATAACCCAACGATCTCCCGAGGCTCCAGTGAAATCCCGTCGCGCCGTCATCGAGCCAAGAAAAACGCGGATGAGAGCACTCCGCCGCTTCCTTCGATCGCCAATGCTCCACCGGCGAAATGCGTCATCTGATCGGCGTCGTAGGTATATCCATATCCGATCACGCCGTTCAGGGTCGTGACCGGGTTCTCGCCGAAGATTCGCAACATGTCCGCTGGCTCGTTTCTGAGTCGCATTTCCGCACTCCCGCCACTCAGCATATGTCCCATCACAGTGATGTCCTCGACAATGACGGAATCAAATCCAAGTTGATCATGGGTCACGTATTGGTCCGGATCGGATTGATCGACGTTGTTGTTGTCTATCCGGTCGAGAACAAGCCTGGCGGTTGCCTCGTAGGCGTTGATAACCATTGAGGCATCGGCGACCGCCACGAGAGCTCCGTGCTCCTGACTATTGAAGGCGACGACCACGGTGTCGGCTCCCCCGTTGATTTCGCCGAATCTATATTCGGATCGTTGTCCACCATAAAAATGGGCCAAGTCATCGAGAGAAGTCAGCGAAGCTTCCACTCCGGAGTATGTCGCGGAGACCGAAATTCCATCATTGTTCGGATTTCCGGTCAATTCCAAATAGACGAAGTAGTCGTCCGGCGACCCCTGATTGGGCAGCGCGTATGTCCCGCCCTCGTGTTCGATCAAAATTCCGTTTATGATCCTGCCATTGTCGTCAAGATATTCGGAGAGATCCGCCGGCTTGGCTTCGGACACATGGGAGATGGATCCGCCTTGCCGATTGATTCCCTCCAATTCCCAACGGGAAGTCAATTCGGTGAAGTAATCCGTGGGCCACGCATGGAGTTGACCGGATCCCTCATTTATCCCGGATGCGGTCGACTCTCCGCCGGAGCCGCCCCCATCTCCACCGGATCCGGTGGAAGTTCCGGGTTCGGCGGGAGGAACCGTGCCCGTGATGTCGGATCCGCCTCCAGCCGGGTTCGGAGTCATCGTGGTTCCCTCGTCGGTGGGGTTTCGAATGGTGGTCGTTGACCCGCCGCTTGATTCGGTTTCCGGTTCCACGGGCGTCGTCGCGGTGCCGGGGAGTTCCCTTGAACCATCACGATCATCCTGGGCGTTCGTCGGGTTGTTCGTGTCGGATGACTCCCCGCCGCTTCCGGTGGGTGTCTGCGTCGTGGGGGTGCCGTTTACCTGAGGGTTACTTGCCCCTCCACCCGAATTTTCGCCACAACCGGCGAAGAGGATGGCGGCGAGGCAGGTGGCGAAGGCTGCGGCGCGATGCAGGGTCATGTTCGATACTCCCGAGTGATTCGTTCGCGCCGGACAGGGCGCGGAAGCATCATTGCGGCGAATCACAGTATCCGCAACGCGAATCCGTCAACCCCGGAACCATGCGGGTGCGTATTGTCGGCATTCACCCCGGCGTCGGCGAAGCCGATCATCGGGTGAAGCCGTCCTGTTTCGGCCATGTCCGGGCCGCTGGGCCTGAACGGTTGGGCACGGCGGCGGCAGACCGTCGAGTGCCGCGGCGCTGCGCCTCATGTCGAATTCCCGCGGTCGGGCCTTCGGTTGACCGGTGGCGGGGCGAGTGGACGGGCGGCCCGATTTGATCGTCGGTGGGCGCGATGGTCTCGTTTAGGCAGTAGTGAGCGACGAAGCCGCTGATTCGCGGACCCTGACTGGTGCGAAGCAGCGCCTCGTAGAGTCCTTTGAACAGTCGCGGAGTGGGTCGAACCCGTGCCGCTCGCCGACGTCGTAAATTTCGGTCTGGACCGACTCAGGTTTTGGAGGGAGTCCAATCGACAAGGCGGCCAAGAAGATCGCCCATGGCCGCGCGCTCCTGGTCCGTGGTGACGCTGAGCCTCCGCATTGACATCATGCGGTTTTAGAGGTAACTCGCGGCGAAACCCGCGGGGGCGTCGAGGTCAGGTTGAGTTTCCGTGGAGGCACCCTGATTCGTGCCGCTTGAGTTAATTCCAAAATCAATCTTATCCCGCGAAGCCGAAACCAAAGCCTGCTTCAGCAGGATGGAGCGGGGCTCGTACAGGTTAGGCGCCCGCGTGAATGTGCCAGTCATGGTTGGCGGATCGTGCGGGGCTATCTGAAATTCGAAGATGCTGAGATTCTGGAGTTATTCGTTCGCCGCCATCGAGATTTCGACTGGTGGCGAGGTATGATTTGACAATCAGCTTGTGACGAACATGTAGTCAAGATCAATCCTCAAATCCGAGGCGCGAACGCCGACGAGGGTGATTTCAGTGTCAAACCCGGTGAATCGAGCACCGCCATCAGTGTCGAACGGGCCGGACAGGGAGCGCTCGGGGAAATCGCGGATCCTGAGGACATCTTCGTCCACGGTGAAATCCAAGATCGTTACGTTCTGTCCGGATGGCTGGTTGTCTTCGGCGAGTATCAAAAATCGATCCCGTCCGCTCCCACCGTGAAGCGTGTCAGTGCCTCCTCCACCCACAAGCAGGTCGTTTCCTTCGCGGCCTTCAAGGCTGTCGTTCCCCGGCCCTCCGTTTAGGACGTTGTTGCTCGGATTGCCGATGAGCGTGTCATTTCCACCACCGCTTATGGCTCGCTCAATCACCGTTCCATGCGCGATTGACACGTTGTGGTTGAGAACATTCGGGTCAAATGTCAGGGTGACCGATCCCGATGCACTGTTCAATTCGCCAAAATAGTTTGTTTGATTCTCGTAATTAATTTCCACGCGGCCTGGTGCTCCATTCCTGGGATACAGGTTCGGCCAAAGCACCGCGATGGAAGGATTGCTCTCGTATACATTGAGAATGCCCTTGTCACTGTCGCTCAGCCTGAAATAATTCCAAGTGACATTCGGATCGCCCGTGTCGAACGTCAAGATTGGTCCCGAGAAAAATCCCAACTTGGACTTGCCTCCTTCGCGGAGGTCGATGTATGCGTCACGATCTCCATTCAGTCTGATCCAATCCACTCCTCCACCGTCCCAGATCACTTTGAATTCGGGGCGGTCGCTGTAGAATTCGTGGATTGTGTCGCCACTGTTTGACTCTTGATTTGCTCCGTATAAATTTTGCAAGGCCAAAATGTCATACAATCCAAGGGACTGCAATGGGAAAATTGTGATTTCCGTACCGCTTGAATTGGTGGCGCTCACGGACACTTCATTGAATTCATTACGATATGTCAGTTGTGTTTCCATATGGGTGTCCGTCAACGGAGAGTCATGTCCACCCCCCGTGAGTTGCCCGAAATTGTTCGGCAACGATGTTCCGGAAAAGTATCCATGCTTGCCCGCTTCTGAACCCGCGTTTTCGTTGAATGGATGATGCAATCCCAAGACATGCAGAATCTCGTGTGTGAAGGTCGAAATGAAAGTGGGAGTGGGATTGTCCCAATGGCCCTTTGGCTCGGGGTGCTTTCCAGCTATGATGTAGACATTTCCGGCGTATTCACTGGTTCGGATCGAGTTCAATATTTCATCCCGACCCTGAACTACATGAGTCGTGGCGAATCCCGCGGCTCCGTAAAGTCCGCCTTGATGTTCCGTCACCAACGACAATCGAATGTCAGGCGTTCCTTCCCCTCGGGCCACCTCCACGAACTCAATCGCGGCCACGTCGGAAATTTTCCGAAGCGCTTCGCGCATGCCGTTCATTTGACTCTCAGTGAACGATTCCGTCACTGTCACCGACCTTCTCGAACCTTGGCTGCTGAAGAGTTCGACGTTGTCTCCCGGCGCGGAGAACCAATACGTCAAGCGCGTGGCTCCATGGGGAGTGGACGGTCTTGACGCTGTAAGGGTGAGGGCGCCATTCTCGGGGTTGCCGGGATTCGAGTGGTCGAACGAATCGCCATAGAGTTGGGAGCGTGGAACGATCTGCCGGACCTGCGTCTCCTCCTGTTCCGGTAGTTCGCACCCGGTGATTGCCGGAAGCGCCGTGGCCGGAAAGAAGCGTTTGGGGCGGGAAGGCTGGACTGTGCGCGTGTTCGCGGTGGTGAGATGAGTGTTGCTGGTTGTCCGCGCGGTCGTGTTGGTGGAATCCATCTGATCGTCCTGTTCGAGTCTTCAGTGACTGATTACGGAATTCGGAGTCGGATGCAACATGAATCCATGCCGCCTCCGGGCGTGTCCATGCCGTTTGGGTAGACAATGCGGGTGAGGCGAGGCTGAGGTTCGAGCGTTGAGTCAGCGACGACGCCATCCGCATGGCTGGTGTTCCGAGAGTGTGTGTGGGGGGGCGCGTAATCAGAGGTAGTTCGGGCCTTCCCGGTGTCGTGTCGGGGATGCTCGATTAGCCACGGTCCGCTGGGGAGGCTTGAATCGGGACGCTGCGTTGGTGTTGCTTGGCCTTGTTCAACCAGGACCGCTAGGTTCATCACGGATTAGGGTCTGGGACATTCGATTCCTTCGGTTCGGTGCGATTTTGTGTTTTGAGATTCAAAAGCGTGATGTCACATGATTCATTTTTCCTTTACGGAGGCGCGACAATGAGCACGACTCCAGACACAATCACGGACCACTCTGGGCAGGGATCGAGCCCTCGCTTCGCAGCAAGGAAGGGGACGGCGGCAGGACGACCGTGAACAACCGCCAGTTCTTGGATGCAGTACAGTGGGTCATTGACACGGGTTGTCCGTGACGGGATCTTCCCGGGAGATTCGGGAAGTGCCACACCGTCCACCGGGGTTCCGCGGGTTGACCAAGAATGGCGTTTCGCCCGTATTTTCAGGAAACTGCGCGGGGCTTCCGCCCCCGGGAGCGTGATGTCCGACGGCACGATCCGCCGAGTTCACCAGAAGGCCACGGGAGCCAGGAAAGACCTCGGCCCACAGGCCATCGGTCGGTCCCGCTGCGGGTTGATCACCAAAACCGTCGTGTGACCGACGCGCTCGGCATGCTGGTCGATTTCGTGCCCCTCCCCGGCGGCGCGCGCGAGCTGATGGCAGTCGACGCGCTGATCGAAGGATCACGCACGAAGCGTTCATCATGGACGAGGCATTCGACTCGGACTGGCTGCTGGACAACTTCTCGAGCGGATTCCCGAGCTGAAGGAGGTGATCCCCCGGATCAAACCGACAGACACGGAGGGACCACGATGTCGAGTTGCGCAAGAGTTGCGCAAAACGAGTCGCAAGATCGAGAATTTCTTCGGAATGGCCAAGGAAAAAGGAGAATCGCGACGATATCCGACAAGTCCGACAGCGGCCACGCGGCCCGCTTGATCCTCGTTGGGATGCTGAAATACTTGAAATGATGTCCACAGAACACACCCGCGGCACCCAACAACCTCTTGAAGCCCGCGCGGCCCGCGCCGTGGTCGTGGGGGGCGGGCTGACGGCGCACGTCGGCGAACCGCCGAAGATTTACCGAGCGCCCCACGAGGGCGTCGACACACGGACGCGGCTTCGCGGTTAAGCCGCGGCCCCCGACCGAATCACCCTCGAAGCCCGCGCGGCCCGCGCCATGGTCGCGGGACGCGGGCTGACGGCGCACGTCGGCGAACCGCCGGAGATTTACCGGGCGCCCCACGATTGCGTCGACACAAGGACGCGGCTTCGCGGTCAAGCCGCGGTCCCCGACCGAATCACCCCCTAAGCCCGCGCGGCCCGCGCCGTGGTCCGAGATGCGGGCCTGCGGCGCATGGCGGCGAACGCCGATGAAACCCCGGGCTCCCCACGATTGCGACGGCACACTGCTGCGGCTTCACGGTCAAGTCGTGGCTCCCGACCGAATCACCCCGAACCCTGCGCGGCCCGCGCCGTGGTCGTGGGACGCGGATTGACGGTGTCCGGCCGCGAACCGCCGAAGATTTCCCGGGAGATCCGCGATGGCTCGACACACTCCCGCGGCCTCACGGTCAATCCGCGGCTCCAACCAATCAGCCCCGAAACCGTGCGGCCCGCTCCGTGTTTATGGAAAGCGGACTGGCGGCGCGAGGAATCCGCCGACGAATCACCAGATCCCAGCATGATCCCGTGTTCGCAAGCTTGGCCGCCAATCAGCCGCGAACTTCGTCCATGGCCGAATCACCTCCGAATCACCCCGATCGACGCGCCATATCCTCTCCTGCTCCGTGCATGTGATTCCGATTCATCCAACACGCCGAGACCGGAGCTCCAACAGGATCACCAAGCCGATCCCGCTTCGAGACATCCCGTCCATCCAACCGGCGCTCCGCCACGTCCAAGGTCGAATCACCACCGAATCACCTCGATAACCACGCGTCCCAAAGTGCGGTGGGACATACCAGACCCGTCAGGCCAAACGAACGAACATTCCATTCCAACTCCCGTCCGGGAGACAAGATCCCCGTACGCGGTGGAGACGCATCGAAACCGTCGCGCCCGATGAAAATTATCCCCGCGAAGCCAAAATCCTCTGGACATCGGCCGAATTTGATGCGATCAGTGGCCGGGGAGGCCGATGGACGCCAAATCGGCCACCTCCACCCAAAACCAGCGTTGGCGGGACGCGCCTTCGTCCCCGTAGCGTCGGGAGAACGGTCATGAGCATCCATCATTCCGCCGTCTTCGCCGCGGGACTCGCGATGGCAGTCCTTGTCGGATGCGCTGGACC
>JANQKA010000518.1 GCA_028281405.1 Hasllibacter sp.
GACGACGGTTATCGGTTTCACGATGTGTTTCACCTGTCCAACGCCGCGCATCTCGGTTGGTCTCCCGCGCTGCGACGCCTCCTGAAGGTGAAGAGGAAAAGCGATAAATCCATTGACGAAATTCAGGATGGCGCCCGCGCCGTTTTGATCGAAGAAGGCGTGGCGGCATGGGTGTTCTCCCACGCCGAGCGGTCGGAGCTGTTCGAAGGTTTCGAGTCATTGGATCATTGGCTTCTGAAGTCCGTTAGGAATTTCGTCAAGGGGTACGAACCGGAGATTTGTCCGCTATGGCTGTGGCAGGAAGCCATCTTGAGCGGCTACCGCGTATTCCGATCGATTCGCGAGCGCGGGGGCGGAGAGGTCGGCATCGATCTCGATCGGCGCGAAATATGGTTCGAGAATCCATGAGTGCGCCCACCACCCGTTTCGTCAATGATCTCGTGGCCGTCGAACTTCGGGATGTGTTCAATCCTTACGCGGACCGCTGCGGATTGCACGACCTCCCGGACGCCCCACTGCGCCGGCGGCGCAATCTTGAAATCAGCATCAAGGCGGCGTCCGGCCTCGGCGTGTCAACCATGTGGGTCGCGCGCGATCTTGGATACCTTGGAGGACGCAGAACCGGATTGGCTCTCACCGATGAAGCGCATCTCGACGCCTACCGATCCCTATTCGGCGGATTGCCGGTCGAGCGCGCGACCAAGGGCCCCATCTCCCGCGAACGGACGGCCACGACAATATGGAGCCTGCTGCGCAGGCTTCCCGAGCCTGTGTTTCTGTGGAATGTATTCCCGCTCCACCCCCACGATTCGGGCAACCCGATGTCGAATCGACGCCACACAGCGGGCGAACGCGGGAAGTGTGCCGTTTTTCTGTATCGGATCATGGAGATGCTGACCCCGGATCGGGTGTTCGCGATCGGTGGCGACGCGCACTTGGCGGTGGGCGCGCTCGGAATCGAAGCGGTCCAAGTCAGGCACCCGAGCTACGGAGGCCGGAATGTATTCATTCGACAAATCGAAGCGGCCTATGACCTTCCGCCACCGGTTGAGCGGGATTTGTTCACTTCTCGCGAAACCGGCCCGCATTTCGTTCATGATCCATTGAAGCATCAAATATGATCATCATTTTCCCTACATGCCCCCGCAATAACTGCACGGCCTGTCAACAACATGGCCGTCGCGCCATGGACACCCACCCATATCAAACACCACATCAAAACAATGAGCGATCGCGCTGCGCAAACGGAATCGCATCCCTTCTGGTTCCTCTACATCTTCGGTATCACCAAGACTCCGGGCGATCCATCCCCCGCTTCCCGAACAGGCCCGGATCGCCTCCCTGCGCGGCCCGGTAGAGGAAGGTCAATGATTGTGGATTATCAGACGGATGCCATGGACGGCGCTCCCTCAGAGTGATCTCGCCTTCCACGACACTCCCCGCCCTTGCCACAACCCGCCTCACGGCAGGGCCGCCAATCACACCTTCCGAGATTGGTTTCCGCCCTTCCTTGAGGATGGTGAATCCCGCTCCGCGCAATTCGTCGAAATCCCACATGTATCCGCCGCAACACGCCTCCATTAGCCGGAACACGAACAAATCCTCCCGCCCCGCCTCGATGATCGCCCCGTGGTCGCGTTCGGTCAACAGCCATACATCGCTCCGCGGATCATCCGGCGGCTGTTCGCCATCGAGGAGCCTTCGCTTCAAATCATCCGGTTTCGTGTTCAGCAGCCGAGCCCGCGCTTCGGATCTGATCAGACCCGCCCGTTCAAGGCCGCGAACCGCATTGCCGTAGTCGACGCCGTAGCGCAGCGACGCCTGGTGGACGATTTCCGGATTCGCCAGGTCGTCGACTTTCCATCCCCGCCTCTCCATTTGGGTTTCGATGAGATGAATCGGCATCAGGAAATGCGATGCGAAATCCTCCAATTCCAGTTCCAAGGGCAGCGCATGGCGGTGCAAATCGGGCGCGGTCCCCGGCGAATCGCGCCTATGCGCGCCTCCCACGACCACCCGCGGGCCGTGGCCGAGAACAAAGCGGCCAAGCAAACGCGCCGCCGAGAATCGCCGAACGCCCTGCGCGCAATTCGTATTGAGAACTATTTCCACCGCGGTTCCCCGCCGCGTGAACGTGCCGGTTAAATTCCCGAAGGGCCTGAACATCAGGACCGCGCCGACCCGGTCAATCGCCTCGAACACATCAACCCGACGCGATCTATTATCGCCTTTGTCGAACCCAAGATCGCTCAGAAGCTGCTTCGCCGCCTCCGCGGCGCGCGAAGTCGGTTCTCGATGTTCCCGCGGTTTCATCCTTCGATCTCCAACATCCCTGACAGGAATTCGGCGCATCCCCACTGCTCTTGGCGGTCCTTTTCAGGCGAGGGCGGATTCCCGTCAACGAGCGCCGCCAAATCCGCCGGGATATCGACGGCCTCGACCATGAAACACCGTGCCAAGCGTAGGTGGAGACGTGAAGACTCCCACAATTCCACCGCACCGACCGCGCGCTTGGCGTTTCCGGGGTTCGACGCCTCCGCGCTGTTGAAACCAAAATGGCCGGGAACCTGCTCCTGCGCTCCCCCAACGTATTCCCGCACATCCTTGAACCGCGGACCGGGAGCCCGTTTCCCATCCCCGGGACCGGTTAGGGCCGCCCCCTTTCGGTCGCTCACGGCTACGTCGCCGCGGTTCGCGCCGCTTCTCCGATGTTGTCGACGCCCCTCTCCTCCAGAAGCGTCGTCAACCAATTCGGATCCATCTCCGG
>JANQKA010000521.1 GCA_028281405.1 Hasllibacter sp.
CCTTCGACTCGAGCTGCATGAAGCTCACCGTGTCGACGGCCCGCTTGTTGGCGTCGAGCATGATGACGCTGGCGTCGAGATCGATCTGATCGCCTCCGCCGCCGCCCAGGAGACCACTGAGGAATCCCTTCTTCTTTTCGACCGGATCCCAGCCGAGGCCCATGAAGACCTTGGTCAGTCCGGTCGCTCCTCCGTCCTTCTCGAGCGAGATGGTTTGGCCCTTCGAGAGCGTGATAGCCATGATGTCGCGTTTCTCCTGTGGGGGTGTGGTCGCGGTCAAACCCCGCCCCTACAGGGCACCGCTGTTCCCCGCAAGCCGATGGCCGCGACGAATCGCCGCGGAATCGGGGAAATCCCGCCCTTGGAGGCGATTCGCGGCCATTACCCGTGTAAAACGGCGTGACCGGCGGGCCGACTTCGCCGTACTCGGGATGGTGATGGAATTGCCCGTTCGGGGCAGCAATTTCCGGTCAGTCATCGCCGACCACGCAAACGTCGTCCGCTGGCCGGGCTCGAGTACGGGCGGAGTCCACCCCGTCTCCATCACCCACTGGGGCGTGGGCCACGTTGCGAGGCGAATGGCTCATGGTGAGGCTCGGAGCGCCTCCACCTTAGGCGGAAGCGAAAGCCACGGAGTTCGTCGCGAATCAGATGAGCCATCGTTCTCCCCACCCGCGAGGGAGGTGAACGCGGCTGCGACGGTGAGACGGCGATTGCCAGAATGGCGGTGGACCGGCGCGGAGTGGCGCGGCGGTTTCACCTCCAAAGCCGCACCTGTCCCGAAGGCGGCCACCGACACGACTGCTCAAGGTCGCGGTCGGAAACACGGGTCGAAGCCACGCGCGGCCACGTCCGAAATTCCACAAGATAATCCTTGATCCTCAGCCCTCGGTCTCATCGGGGGGTATTCCTCCTGAACTGACGGATACCGGGTTTCCATCCTTGTTCACCACGATGTGCCCGAACTCGTCCCTCAGAAAGCCCACACCTGGGATGTCCCCAGCCGAGTCTCCATCCCAAGGGACGTCGTCCCAAGTGCCTTCATCCCAAGGATCATCCGCATCCAGAGGACGCTTCGAATCACTTCCCGATGCCATTTTCCTGCCTCCCTGCAATCACCACGGCCAAGACATGACAAATCATCCGGCAAGGACGAGTCAAGGCCATCGAGATAGAATTAGCGTCTTGGGGTGGGTCGTTGTTCACTCACGAAGGCGATGGCACCCCTTCCGTCATCGAGGGTTCTGAGCCGAGGCTCCCCGCCAGCGGCATCCGGAAGCCAAACGGGCACCGTTGCTTCGTTGTCGTTCTCCCCCAGAACGCTCGCTTTCAAAGCCGGACAGTGTTCGCGACGAAGTCAACAAGAAGGAGACCAGCGAAGAGGAAGTCGCGTTTCACAGACGAACAGAAGGGCGCGGTCGTGGCGGAACATGCCACAGGCACCTGCCAGCGGCGACTCCGCTGCCCGGTATGAGGCCAAGGAGAGAACACTGTCCGGTTGCGATTGCGAGTAAATTAGGGGGATGTCATAGGAGGACCGCCACGGTGGGATGTGCTTCCAATTGATTTCATCCCTTTCCGGCCAAATGGATTGGACACACTCGAATCGTCTGCGCCCACGAATCGTTTCCACATGACGGCAGCGGGCCAAGGCGCGCTCCAAGACGGGTCGGGCAGGAATTCCCAATCCGAATCCATCAACGCGGCGGCCTGTCTGGGCGGTCACCAACATTCTTCGCCGACAGGCGGGATCATCGGGCGCGGAATCTCGGCGGCGGGACGCGGGACGCGTGGATTCGCCCCGCGCCGGCCACGCGGGACCGACCACCGGTGGCCCCGCGGCTCCCACGAATTCTTCCCGCATGGCGGGCGCATGCCTGAACGCACATCAAGGCGTGTACGATGCGGATATCAGCCATCGGAGTCCAACAACGCCGCGTACGGACGGGCCAACCACCACAGGTCCTCGCTGACAGCTGGAATCAACGGGGGCGGAATCGCGGCGGCAGATAACGTTCCCATGGTTTACCGCGCACCGACCACGCGGGACCGCCCGCAGGAGGAACGGCGCCCGCGAATCCCACCCGTTGACTGACCGGAGCGCACGTCAAGGTGTGACCGGGTAATCAACCCCCCTGTTTGTCGATTCGTCGAGGAGCATCGGAAGCCGCGAGACGAAGCCCACAACATCGGCCTGAATCTCGAAGTTTGGACCGCCGGTGACGAACTCGGCAACGCGACGGGAACCCAAGGCGTCAGGGTCCGTGAAGTCGCGCCGGAGCACGTCCACCGCCTTAATGGCCTCATGGTCGTCGAGCAGAGGTGGGAGCCTGTCGACGACGTCACGGATTCCGCCGCCGTGGTTTCGGATCACATGGAAAAGGTCGTAGGCGTCCTTGTTCTCTCCCCGGCCGTCGAATGCGAGCGCCTTCGGAACCACGTATGCGCCGGAGTATTCTGACCCAGACCACGCGCTTGGCCTTCCCGCCGAAGAGGGCGCGGCCGTCGAGCGTGACGCGCTTTCGATCGCGGAACGCGAATCGAAGGCACGGAGCGATGATCGCGGCGAAATCCGGCTTGATGTCACGAAGCTTGCCGCCGCTGTCCCCCTCGCGTGACGGAGGAATCAGGAAATCCACGGTCATCTTCCCGGCGTTGGTGATCGCCCATCACGGGCGCGTTGGATTCCCGTTGTCGTTCTTATCCATCTCGAAGCCGGCGTCCCGC
>JANQKA010000551.1 GCA_028281405.1 Hasllibacter sp.
GCGGGACCGGTCGCCGGGTCGAAACTGGTCCGGATGCCGAGAAACACCCCGGCGATCGCCGTCACCGCCAGGGACAGAGCCATCGCAAGCCCGAACACGTGCCTCCGGTTCAGGCCCATCAATTGCGCGATGTCCCCATTGTCGCTCACCGCCCTGAACGCCCTGCCCAGCGCGGTGCGGTAGAACACGAACTGCAATCCCGCGATCACCGCGACGGCCACGGCGAAATTCAGCAGCGGGAGCACGCCGACCGCGATCCCTCCGAAATCGAGGCTCGCGGTCTCCAATTCTCCGGCCATCATGTTCCGCGGGTCGGCGGTGTATGTTTCGAGCAGTGCGTTCTGGATGATCACGGATAGTCCGAAGGTCACCAGAAGCGGAGGAAGGATATCGTCGCCCAGGGCGAAGTTCAGGACGCCACGCTGCAAGGCGTATCCGAGCGCGGCCATGACGGGCACCGCGACCAGCAGAGTCAGCAGGGGATGCGCGCCCAATCCCATCGCGGTGGACAGTCCGATATACGCGGCCAGCACGATCAGGTCGCCATGGGCGATGTTCACCAGGCGCATCACCCCGAAGATCAGGCTCAACCCGGCGGCGAACAGCGCGTAGAGGCCGCCGAGCAGCGTTCCCTGGACGATGGCGTTCACCCAATCCATGGCTCAGGTTCCGAAGTAGGCATGCGCGATCTCCCCGCGGTTCACCGCGTCCGAACTCCCCTCGAGGCTCACGCGACCTTCCCGCAGGCAGTAGACGCGGCCCGAAACCGACAGGGCCTTGGTAATGTCCTGCTCAACGATCACCGCGGTCATTCCGTCCGACACGATTCCAGGAAGCGCCTCGTAGATCTGGCGGATGATTACCGGTGCGAGGCCGAGCGATATCTCGTCGAACATGAGAAGATCCGGATTGGACATCAAGGCGCGTCCGATCGCGGCCATCTGCTGCTGCCCGCCGGACAGCGACGCGGGCCCGGCGTTCCGCCTCTCCCTCAGGATCGGAAACAACCCGTAGACCGCGTCCAGGGACCACGGTCCCGGGCGGGAGGCGCGACCGCCGATTATCAGGTTCTCCTCCACGCTCAGGGAAGGGAAGAGCTGGCGGCCCTCGGGCACGAGCGCGATTCCAAGTCCCGCGACACGATCGGCCCCGAGGCCGCCGATGGGCGCTCCGCGGTAGAGGATCTGTTCCGCCCGGTTCCGGAGAAGCCCCGACACCGAGCGCATCAAAGTCGTCTTGCCGGCGCCGTTCGCGCCGATGATCGCCACGATCTCCCCGGAATCCAAAGCCATGTCCACGCCGTGCAGGGCTTGGAACAGGCCATAGTGGGCGTCGAGGCCTTTGAGTTGGAGAATCGGCTCAGCCATCGAGGCCGGCCCGCCTCGTTCTTCCAGCCGGACGCATCAACCGAAGGGTGGAACGGCAACCGAAAGCGCGAAAATCAGGCATCCGCCTCGATCCCCAGATAGATTTCACGCACCTTGGGAGAGGCCATGACCTCCTTCGGGTCTCCTTCGGAGATTTTCCGCCCGAAATCGATCACGATCAGGCGTTCGACGACCGCCAGCAGCGCGTGGACCACATGCTCGATCCAGATTATCGACATGCCGTTCGCGTGAATGCGACGGACCAGGTCCACGAGGCTCCCGCATTCGCTCTCGGTGAGTCCGCCGGCGATTTCGTCGAGCAGCAGGAGTTTCGGTTTCGCGCAGAGGGCGCGCGTCAATTCGAGTCGTTTCCGGTCGAGCAGCCTCAGCGAACCGGCGGCTTGATTCGCCCTGTCGAGGAGTCCGGTCTGGTCCAGAACGTCGAGGCACAGAGCCTCGGCATCGCGGCCTGAGAGGTCGGCTCCCTGGGTCGCGGCCACCATGGCGTTCTCGAACACCGTCATCCCGCCGAAGGGTTGCGGCACCTGAAAGCTCCGCGCCATGCCGGCCCGGCATCGGGCGGCGGCCCCGGCCTTCGTGACGTCCCTCCCGTCGAAGGAAATGGAACCCGCGTCGGCGGACAAGGTGCCTGTGACGAGGTTGAACATCGAGGTTTTGCCGGCTCCGTTGGGCCCGATGACGCCGAGGGCCTCGCCGCCGCGCAGGCCGTAGGTCAGCCCATCGGCCACCGTGACGGCTCCGAAAGCCTTGGTGACGCCGTCAAGTCTCAGGATGTCGGTCATGTCCGCTCCGGTGAACGCGGGCCCGGCGGAAGCCACCGCCGGGCCCTTTCCTCACCCCAGAAGGTTCAGTTCGGCCGTGACCGGGATTTCCGGCGCGTGGACGTTGGTGGTGATTTCCAAATTCAGCGCGCCGCCGGAGCGCTGCCACTGCCCGGCGACGAGGGGAGTCTTCGAGACGTTCCTCACTGGGCCCGACGACCAGTCGACCCGTCCCACGATGGTGTCGAGCGAGGTCCGGGGAATCGCGGCCTTGACCGCTTCGGGGTCGTCGAGATCCCCGGCCCGGCGCACAATGTCGGCCACCACCTCGAACATCGCGTGCTTGAAGCCGATGGGCTGCGTCCACGGGCGTCCCGACCGCGCGGTGTATCCATCGGCGAGCTCCTTCGCGGTCGCGCCCGTCAGGGACGAGGAGAAGGGGTGGTGCGGGGACCACCAGATTTCGGAAGTCAGGCCGTCCCCACGATCTCCCAAAGCCTCGACCGACGAGGGAAACAACAACGCCTTGCCGATGGTCGCGACCCGGGGTCTGAAATCCTGCTGCGCGGCCTGGCTCCAGAACGTCGCGAAGTCGGGCGGTATCGTGACGCCGGTGACGATCTCGCACCCGGCGTCCTTGAACGCTCCGATGAAGCTGGAGAAATCGTCCGTCAGCGGTTGGAACCGTCCGGGATCGGTCAATTCGAAACCGGCGGCGGCCAACGGCTTCGGAAAGCCGAGTTCCGGGTCGCCCCAAGCGTTACCATCGGCGTCGTTGGGGAAGAGCCCGGCCACCTTTCTCGCGACTCCGGCGTCATTCCAGAGGTCGAGGAAATTCGCGATGACATCCTCAAGTCCCCAGAAGAAATGGTAGGTGTATTCGAATCCCACGGCCGGGTTTCCGCCGCGTCCGAAGAAATAGGGCTGCCAAGGAGCGTCGGAGGTGACGCAGGGCACCTCGTTCAGCTCGGCCTGGTCGGCGGTGGGGTTGGTGGTGTCGGGCGTGCCCGCGGCGGTGATGATGTCGACCTCGTCGTCGAGGATCAGTTGGGCCGCCACCTCGGCCGCGCGGTTCGGGTTGGATTGGCTGTCGCGCTTGATGATCTCGACCGCGTGGGACTTTCCATTGTTCTCGACGGCCGACAACGCGCTCCGAAGCCCATCGATCACGTAGTCGTCCGGTTCGGCGAAGCCCGCCAATGGGCCGGTCGACGGGGTGACGAATCCCACCTTGACCACGGGGTTTTGGGCGTAGGCGCGCGTCGAGCGCAAAATTCCCGGGGCGGCGACGCCCGTGGCGGCCATGCCGCGAAGGACCGCGCGGCGTCCGATGGCTTTGTTGGTCATTCATTCCTCCATTTGAGCGGCTCCGCCGTCGTATCCCGTCACGCTTCCACATTCCCGGATGGGTGTCCAGCCGCCGCGGGCGGAGCGCGGACGCGTTCGCGGGGAGGCGTTGGGCCCCGTGTTTTCCGGTCGCGCCGGCGATGTCCGACGCGCCGAGCGGCGTTTCCGTTTTCGGGCGCCACCGCTCCGCCGAGCCCCGGAATTCCCGGGCGGACGAATTTGCCGGGACCGCCCTTCGGCCCAGTCGCGGGACCGCCGCCCTTTTCCCTTCCGGTGACCGGCCGCCCCGCTCCGCCTTGCCGGCGGCCGTCATCGATTCGCCCGATGGACCAACGGTGGCATCCACGGCGACGTTCAACGCTCGATTTCGCCGAGTTGGACGGGTCGGGATTTAGAGGCTCGATGGCGCTCCACGAATTCGCGACATCTCCGCGATCCCCGCCGACGCCAGTTCACCAATCCATCGCGGGGAAGATTGGAGTTTGGTCCAACGCCCACTCGGAATGGCGCGCCGGCGGTACGGCGGGAGGCCCGCCGCTCATCCCGCCGTATACCCTCCGTCGGCGTATAGGACGTGCCCCGTGTGGAAGTTCGAAGCCGCGCTCGCGAGAAAAAGAAGCGGTCCAGCGAGATCCTCCGGTTCTCCGAGCCGGCCTTTCGGCACGCGCGCGAGGAAGCCATCCCGCACCTCCTTGGCGTCGTCCTCGAACATCCACTGTGTCAGCGGCGACCTGAACACGGTCGGGGCGATGGCGTTCACCGTGATGCCGGTCGGACCCAACTCGCAGCCGAGAGCCTTCGTGATTCCGTCGACCGCCGCCTTCGAGGCGCAATAGGCGGTGTAGCCCGCCGGGTGACCCAGTAGCCCGCGGGCCGACGACACCAGGATGATTTTCCCGCCGGCGCCGAGCTCCTTCATCCGGACGGTCGCCGCCCGCGCCATCAGCCAACTCTGCGTGACGTTGGCGTCCATCACCTCCGCGAAGGTTTCGGGCGGCATCTCATCGATTTTGGCGACCCTGTTCATGCCCGACGCGACCACGAGGATATCCAGCGCCCCGAGCCCGTCGACCGCGGCGGCCGCCATCCGGTCGCAAACCTCCGCCGTGGTCGGCCGCTCGTTGATCTCCCGGACCTCCGCCCCCATCCCGCGGCAGGAATCCGCGATCTCCGACAGAGCCCGGGCGTCGCCCGACGCGAGCGCCAGGCGGCAGCCGGCTCCCGCCAGTGTCCGCGCGGCGACGGTTCCGAAAGCTCCCGAGGCTCCGGTGATCAGCGCCGTCCTGCCCGAAACATCGAACAGGCTCATTGGATTCGCGAGGTCGACCATGCGTCACTCCTTCGGTGGGTATGGCATGACCACGATCATTTTGCAGACGTGGTTCGATTTGTTTTCGATCCGGCGGATTTGGCCGGCGGGCACGGTGCAGCTGTCCATCGCCCTGAGAACTTCGGACCCGCCGTCCCACTCGATGGTCAATTCGCCCTCGATGACGATGTAGACCTTTTCGAACGGCGTCGAGTCGGGTCCCGCGCCCCCGCCCGGCAGGAATTGGCTGAAACCAACCCATTGGTTGGTGGGGCCGCCTTCTTCGAACCCCTGCAGCCTGAGGCCGCGGACGCCCCAATGATTCGGAGCTTCGTAGCTTTGGGCCTCCTCGAAACGCTTGATTCGCATTTTTGGTCTCCGTGGTGGTTCATCAATGGCGGGTCGGAGGCCATCGCGCCCCGGCCGCGGCTTCCCCGCCGGGGGCGGGGCCGGACGCGCCACCGCGTCGTCGAAGCCGTGTCCGGGCGATCCGTCTCCGACGTTGGAACATTCAATCGGCGGCCTCCGCCGCCGCGCTATCCTTTCGGCTTGGCCGGTCCGTATTAGGCGCCGTGGACGGTTTCCCGCGGCGTCCAACCTCATCCTTGGCGGGTGGCGCGATCCTACGACGGCGCGGCGGCGCTGTCGAATTCCGCGAGGTTTCAATTCGTCCGCCGGCGCGTCGCGCGGGCGGCGTCGGGCGGAGCGGTCAAAACGGTTGTACCGGGCAGGCGTCGCCTCTCGTCCGCTCGCGGCGTGTCGGCGGCGGCACGGATTGTCGCTGGCACACACCAGAGGCGTCGCCCCGCGCCCGCGTGCGGCGGGTTCGGAGGCCACCGCGCGAAAATCCGCGGATTCCGATACGATTCGACCAGCGCCCACGCGCGTCAGGCCGACGTCAAGGACACGCCGGGCTGGCGACGCGAATGCGGCTTCGGGGGCGGGGGACGGCCGCTAGAACGGCTCGCCGGCTTCGATGCGGTACTTTTGACCTTTGTCGATCATCGCCACGAGGCGGATGATGCAGCCGTCGCCGCGGTCCCAATTCCACGGGAAAAAGGCGAAGGTGCAACGCCTGCCGGTCACCGCGTCCAAATCTCCGCCCACGTTTTCGATCCCGAGGATGCCGTTCCTGAAGAGAAGATTGTGAACCGGCTCCCATTCCGGATGAGCCACATCCCAGGGGACGCCGCCGGACCACTCCTTGAATTCCTCGGCGAGATGGGGGTGGAGCGGCCCGTTCCGGTGCGGGCCTATGGCCGTCGCCAATGGATGGTCGTTCGCTTGCGTGTCGTGGCCGACGACCTTGATCCCCTTCGCCACCATCCACTCGCCCGCCGACGGCACGAACCCGGGGCAATGTGTGAAGTAGTCACCGTCCTCGTATTGGTGGTGCCATCCCGTGTTCACGATCAACACGTCGTTCCTTCGGACCGCGTGCCCGCATGCCCTTTCGAGGTCGTCGCCGGTGATCGGCTCCCATTTCCTCTTCGGGATCGACACGACGATTCCCGAGCCGAAGAAATGCGGCAGCGGCACCTCGTCGATGAACGGGGTTCCCTGCACGACGTGCGCGGGCGCGTCGATGTGGGTGGTCACGTGCATCGTCGTGGTGAGCGTTTGGCTCAGGACGCCGGATTTGGCCATGTAGTGCGTCCGCTCGATCCGCACGTCGCGGAAATACGGCCAGTTCGGGCACTGAAAGCCGTAGCGGTGGCTGAGATTGTGGAATTCCAGCCCCATGTCGTTGTTGGTGTTCTCCTGGAATTCGATTCCGCGGACCTTGATCGTCATGTTTTTCTCCCGTGACACGGTTCATTCCGTCCGGGGGCCATGTTCCGGGGCGTGGCGGACGCGGTCAATGGGAAGGGGCCGGCGGACCGCTCCGGCGGCCTTCCGGATACATGCCCGCGTCCGCGGTGATCCGCCGCCGCCGATCCCCCGGGTGGGCGGCCCCGGTTGATTCGCGGCTTTGACCAAACGGAGCGTTGCCCGCCGTACCGCGGTGGTTCGGTCGCGCGATGGGCATCAACGGGGATCGGGGGAACGGGCGTGGGAACAGGTCGGGATGAACGGACCGGTCCGGTCGAACGGGGATCCGGAAGTGGGGAGCCGCGAAATCGATCGGGAGGACGAGGGGGTGTCCTTGGTTTGGGGCGCCCCGGGCGCGGGGAGGATACGGGCGGGGTGGCCATGTGGCGCGGACATGACATCGCGCCTCCCTCCGACCTTCACGGGATCCGGGAAGACAAGTTGGCGGCGCAAGGGAAGAGGCGTGTCGAATTTCGTATTCGCCTTTTTTCGGCGGGACCTGGGCGATTCGCCCGGAGGCTGTTCTCCGGATCGAAAATGTCTTCACGCGGGACCGCGCCCGCATGTATGGGCCGAACTTGGCGTGGCCCCGTGCGCGATTGGCGAAAGGATGAAGCCGCGCGAATACGCATCCGTACCGATGGACGCGACCTCCTTCCCGGCGCTTCCGGCGAGGCGCGCGGGATCCACTTCGGGTGATGGGAGGATCCGTGCCGAGTGATTCGCGCGGTGATTCGTTTCCACTTTGGCGATTTGCGCCCGTGCACACGGGAATTCGACGGCTCCGCGCCGACCATGGACAAGCCCCCGGACAGCCCCGCGCGAATCACCCGCCGTCCGATGAATTCGAGCGAAGGCCGAATTCCAACGGCGAAAGCGTTCCTTTCGGGCGTCGGGGCAGGCGTGGCGAGGGCCCTGATTTTCCGGTCCTTCCAGCCAATCCGATATTCGTCGCGGTTTCCGTGCGACACGGGAGCCTCCGCCGACTTGGCGCGTCCGGGAGGCGGCGACGGGCGCGCGCGATTCGGCGGCGAACCCAGGGAAACGAGGAGGGGAAGCCGCGCCGGGAGGATGGAAGCGGCCCGTCCGGACGGGATCGGGAAAGGCGGCGACCCGGAGTCGGTCAAGGGAAACGGGGGCGGTCCGGGGTTTGGACCGCCCCCGGTCGGCCCCGTTCCGCGGGGAGGGCGCGGGCGGGGCGACGCGGAGCGGGACCGCTCAGTGGTCGTGGCCGTGGCCCCGACCACGTCCGCGGCGGTCCTCTAGGGAGAGTTCGCCGTCGCCGTCGCGGTCCATGCGGGCAACGATGCCGCCGAACCGGTCGTCCATCTCCTTCGCGGTGATGAGGCCGTCGCCGTCGTCGTCGAGGTGCTGGAACACGTCGACCATGCGTCCGCGGTTCATCTCGGCGAACAGGGCTTCGAACTCGTCGAGGCTCAGGTTGCCGTCGCCGGAGGCGTCGGCCCCGCGGACCTTCGCGGCGCGGAAATCGTCGACCTCGGCCTGGCTGATGGACCGGCTGTCGTCGGCGTCGATCTGCGACATGATCTCCCGCATCATGCCGCCACGAGCTCCGTGGCCCCGATTCTTGCCGCCGACGAAGAGGCCGGCGGTTTCGGCGCGCGGGCCGTCGGCTTCCGAATCGCCGTGGGCGATCGCCGCGCCGGCGCCGGCGACGGCGGCCATGGCGGCGATCAGGACGGCGGCGAGGGTTTTCGCGGTGTTGGTCATCTTTTGGATCCTTTTCCAGTTCCGCGGCCCCGGGAATCGGGGCCGTCGGAACGCATCTATGGAATCCGCGGCGGCGATGAAGTCCGGGGAACGCGGATGTTTGTCGCCGCGTGTCGCCATTCGGGCCGTTGACACATTCCGAGACAAATTTCGCGAAAACGAATCGCCGCTTTCCACCCGGCGCCGAAAGGACGATTCGCGCGGAGCGCGCGCGTCCAGCCGGGGGAAAAGGTGGACTTGGCTCGGCGTTCCGAATTTGACGGTCCGCGAATCCGGCGGGGAGACGGCGCGCGAGTCGGTTTTCGGGACGCATACACTCCGTCGCGGTTCCGGACCCTTCGACGCTGGTCCACGCGGGCGCCCGGGCGGGCGTGGCCAACAAGAAGGACGGTTGGCCCGGGAATGTTCAGCTTGGCGTGCGCCCGGGCGCGCGCGGCAAAATGCCCTTCGGACGGGCGAAATCCGCGGGGAGGGGTCATGCCCGGACTCCTTACG
>JANQKA010000556.1 GCA_028281405.1 Hasllibacter sp.
CACGGACGCGCCCCGCTGCGCCGCCACGCGGGCCGCCCGGACACCACCCGAACCGCCGCCGATGACGAATAGATCGTAGTCGAAGTCACCCATTTCATCCGGTCCCGTGGCCGCGTTCCCCATTATACTCCAAAAGGACACCGAAAAGCCAGCACCCATCCGCCGGTATTCCGATTCGCTGGAGGGAGCCGGTTTCACGATTCGCGGGCGGAAGCCAGGTTAACGGCAGACGGTTTGTCCGCTGGATTTCCGACCGACGGGCACCCTCCCGGGCCTTATGAATCTACGTTCACCTCATTAGAGCGCCAGCGGAATTGATGGAATCGGTGGCGCGAGCCGCGTAGTGGTCAACGCGAATCGCCGAAGGGCGCCGAACACCATCGTCAACCGTTGTTGTGTTCACGCCCAAGTCGCCGGCGATCATTCGACGACGCCCGGCTTTCCGCGCAACCTTCGATCCCCGCGCGGCGCCACTCATCCACCACCCGCCGCCCCGCGCGGGCCCATCCAGCCCGGATCCAACATGGTCCGCCGTGGTCGGGTCACCACCGCCCCGATCCGGCAACGCCTCAACCGGAACCACCGCGCGCGAAACGGGGAATCCCCGCACGGGCAAACTGCCCGGGCAGAATTCATCCCGAACCGCGTCCAACCGGGGACCGCCGAATTCCTCCGGAGCGAAACATCGACGTCCGCGCGGACAGTCCACCGCGATCGTCACACGAGGATGCGACATTGACGCGCAAACCGGGGAAACCCGTCCCGAAACACGCCGCTCTCGTCGCGTCCATCCCGGCACGCGTCATTCGGGGGCCGCCGAATCCTCCTGGCGAAACACCGCCGTCCGCGCGGACAGGCCACCGCGACCGCCATACGAGATTACGTCATGGAGCGGCGGGAATCCTCCCGTCGACTCAATTGTACCCTTAGATCAATAGTCCATGGCGATCGAAGATTTCGATCCGCCGAATCTTGTTCGTCTTCATGTCGATGCCGAACTCCTCAATTCGCTCATCCGGATGTCCCACCACCACGGCGTCGCAGATGCCGATGAACAGCCCATTCTCCACCACGCCGGGAATCCGATTCAACATGGCCGCGAGACGCGGCGGATCTCCGATCCGCCCCAAATGCAGATCGAGGATGAAATTCCCCTCGTCGGTCGCGTAGGGATCATTCCCGTCCATGCGTGGCTTCACATGGCGCGTCTCCACGTCCATGTCGATCAGGATTTTCTCGACCAGTTCCTTCGTTGTTCGCCAGCCGAATGGAGTCACGGCCACCGGCAAAGGGAATGCTCCGAGACTGTCGACCCGCTTCGAAGGGTCGGCGATCACGACCATCCGCTTGGACGCCTTCGCCACGATTTTCTCCCTGAGCAGCGCGCCGCCACCGCCCTTGATCAAGTTCAGTTCGGGGTCGTACTCGTCCGCGCCGTCGATCGTCAGGTCCAACCCGCCGGCTTCGTCGAGCGGAATCGTCGGGATTCCCTCCTTCAGGGAGAGGTTGGCGGTGCGTTGCGAGGTCGCGACGCCGATGAACTTCAACCCCTCCCCGCGCACCCTGTTTCCCAGGCACCGCACCAGCCAATCCGCGGTGGACCCGGTGCCAAGGCCAACCTTCATGTCCGATTCCACGAAATCCGCGGCGCGGCGGGCGGAAGCCAATTTGGCGCGCTCCAATGGTGGGAGATCGTTCGTCATCGGGCCTCCTCAAGTTTGGCTGTTCATAATCCCTTCCCCTCCCGGATGCGAGCATTCAAGGCGGATCCGGCGTTGGTTGGTCATGTTGACGAACATCCCACGGAGTCCGGCGTTTCCCCGGGTCTCCGGCGTTCCGCCCAGCCGACATCGGTGTTGCCGAACCCCGCCGCGGACCTCCTGTTTTCCCGGCATTCGCGGAGAAATTCCCAATCCATCGACGCATTTCGTGTTCCGTCCCAAACGGATGCGCCCGTTTCGATGGCCTTCCAGGGGAACAGGCCGTGCGACCGGGGTCGAGGCGAAGGGCGGGATTCGCTTGAAATCCGCGGCACAGCGGGGCTCCCATCCGTTTTGGACAGCGCATCCGCACATCCCGACATCGTGGACATCGGTTTCGCTCGATCGCGCCAAGGCGGAATCCCGCCCTCACCGGAATCCAACCTCCGATTTTCTCCGGTGGCCGGCCGGGCGCGTCTTGTCCGCGAAGAGGGCGTCGAACGAACGGCCTTCGATCGACGATTCGACCTCTTTCAAATCGAGCGTTCGGCGGAGGAGTGGAACGACACGCGGCGCCGTGGCGCGCCGGACCGCCTGGAATCACATGGACGTCCCGGACACCCCGCATCCACCCTTCGGCGGGCCCGGCGAACACGACGGCGAAGGCCTCGCCCTGCAAGTGATTCGCGAATCGCACCGACCATCGCGTCGGGCAACCATGAGCGCGTCGGTTTCGCGGGCCAACAAATTCCGGCGTTCGGGAAATCGTCGTCGTGGTCCAAGCGGGCGCGGGGGCTCCCCGTCTCCGGAAACCCCGCACACCCTCCGCCGGCGGTCGCCACGATCCCGGGAACAAGCCGCGACCCGCCGAAACCGCGCCAAACATGCGCGAGGCGGCGAGCTGACGATTTGGGTTCCCGCGCCTCCCGCGAGGAACATGTGGATAAACCGGAGACTCCACTTCCACCGACCGGCATGCCCGGCGCACACGAATTGCGAAGGCAATGCCCTTCGAGTGATTCGCGAATCGGAACAACAACCACGGGAGGCGATTATGCGCGAGACGGTATCGCCGGCGAACGGTTTTGGGCGTTCGGCACTCCGACGAACGGGGTTCGAAGCCACCGTCGCCGCTCCCCGTCACCCCCGGAGCACCGCATATCCCGCGATCGACGGTTGGCCCGCGGCCCGGAGACACCGCCTCGAGGTGGCCGCGGTGGCCCTCCGAAACCGTGTGGGACATGCGCGGGAACCAAACGATCTTGCATCTCCGCGCATTCCACGCCGGAGAACGATCCGGGAGCGGGAACCCGCGACGTCCGCGGCGGCCACCGCGAAATATGCTTGGCGCCCCGAACGAACGGGCAACTCCGCCCGCGCGGGGAACATGTGGACAACCGGTCGATCCCGCTTCCAACCACATGCGGGTTTGATGATCACGGCTGGCGAAGGTCATGTCCTTCGAGCGATTCGCGAATCGGAACCACAACCACGGGAGGCCATCATGGGAGCGACCGTCCCTCGGACGAGCGAATTCAAGCGTTCCGCGCCTCGCATGGCGCGGTTCCCGGCGGGCACCGCCGCTCCCCATCACCCCGGATGCCCCGAACATCCCGCCGTCGACGGCAGGACCGCGCGCCGGAACCCGCAAAGGCCGCTGTGGCCCGCCTGCCCCGGCGGAACATGTTTGGAGCGCCGAACGGTTGGGAATCTCCGCCCGCGCGCCGGGAACATGTGGACAATCCGACGATCCCACTTCCAGCCGCATGCGGGTCCGACGATCACGCCGGGAGAGGGTTTCGCCCTTCGAGTGATTCGCGAATCGGAACACCAACAACTGGAGACGATCATGAGCGCGACCGTTCAGCGGACGAGCGAATTCGGGAATTCGGCGCTTCGACGGAGGTGGTTCCAAGCGGGCGTCGCCGCTCCAAGTCGTCTTTGGAATTCCGCGATGCCCGCCGACAGCTTCCCATCCACGCGTCCGCGCACACCGCCGCCGCCACCGCGCGGCGGAACCGGCCGGAGGATGCGCACGGCACCGAACGAACAAATGGGCATCCACGCGCCTCCCGCGAGGCGCGTCTCGACATCACGGCGTTCCCACTTCCGCCCGCGGGTCGATCCGATGAGCACGCCGTCCGATTGCGGCGCCCTCCAAGTGATTCGCGAATCGGACAAACAACCACGGGAGGCGATCATGGGCGCGGCGGTTCCCCGGACGAACGAATTCGGGAGTTCGGCTCTTCGTCGGACGGGATTCCAGTCGGTCGCCGCCGCTCTTCGTCGTCTTTGGAAATCCGTGATTCCCTCCGACGACTTTCCGCCCACCCGTCCGCACACGCGGACGCAGCCACCGAGCGCGGGAAACGGGCGGAGCATGTGTGAGGCACCGAACGAGAAAAAGAGCATCGACGAGACGTCCGCGAAACACATGTGGACAGGCCAGCGATCCCACTTCCACCGGCGAGCGGGTCCGCCGATCACGACGGTCGCGGATTGTGCCCTTCAAGTGATTCGCGAATCGGGCCAAAAACCACGGGAGTCGATCATGGGCGCGGCCATTCCGCGGACGAACGAATTCGAGCGTTCGGCTCTTCGTCGGACAAGGTTCCCGTCGGCCGCCGCCGCTCTTCGTCGTCTTTGGAAATCCGTGATTCCCTCCGACGACTTTCCGCCCACCCGTCCGCACACGCGGACGCCGCCACCGCGCGCGGGAAACGGGCGGAGGATTCGTGTGGCACCAATCGATCAAATGGGCATCGACGCGACCACCGCGAGGCGCGTCTCGGCATCACCGCGTTCACACTTCCACCCGCGGGCCGATCCGATGAGCACGGCGGGCGTGGGTTGTGCCCTTCAAGTGATTCGCGAATCGGACAAACAACCACGGGAGGCAATCATGGGCGCGGCGGTTCCCAGGACGATCGAATTCGGGCGTTCGGCTCTTCGTCGAAGGTGGTTCGAAGCGGGCGCGGCTGTTCCCCATCACCTCGGGAACCCAGCACATCCCTCCACAGACGACCGAACCGGGCATCGAAACACGAGACGGGTGGGGTGTAGCGCCGGCACCCGCCGAACATGCCTAGAGCACCGAACGAACGGGAACTTCCGCCCGCGAGTGGGGCTCAGCACCGAATCACCAAATCAGATGATTCGCGAAGCGCCGCTTCCGCCCGCGCACGGGGAACATATGGACAATCCGACGATACCATTTCCTCCGGCATGCGGGTCCGATGATCACGGCGGGCGGGGGCATGCCCTTCAAGTGATTCGCGAATCGGACCAACTTGCAGGGGAGGCAAACATGGGTGCGACCGCTTTGCGTGCGCGCGAATCCGAACAGACGGCGTTTCGGCGAAAGCGGCGCCATTCGGGCACCTCCACTCACTTACGTCTTTCGAATCAGGCGATTCCCGCCGACAAATTCCCTCGCCTGAACATGTGGCGGCGGAGGCGCGCCGGAACCGGGCGGAGCATGTGCGAGGCGCCGTGCGAGCAAATGGGCATCGACGCGACGGCCGCGAAACACATGTGGACAGGCCAGCGATCCCGCTTCCACCAGCGGGCGGGTCCGCCGATCACGGCGGGCGAAGGCGATGTCCATCGAGTGATTCGCGCGACCGGTCGTCAACCACTGGAGGCACTCATGAGCGCGGCGGTTTGGCCGACGACCGATGTTGGGTGGACGGCGTTTAGGCGGGCGTGGTTCCAGGCGATCGCGTCACTCCTCAACATCTTGGGATATCCACGACTTCTTCTTCCGGCGGGTCCTCGCCGGACTTCCGTTCCCGGCCCTATCCGCGAGGCTGGTTCCCTTCCGTCACGGCGGTCGGCCGGGGCGATTCTCCCGAACGCCGCCCACCGTTTCAGGCCAAGCGGACGTGGTCGGAGCCTACGGGATGGCCAAAATCCTCCGCGGAACCGAACGCCCGTCCCGATTCGGTCAAGGCACCGCACCATTGGACGCTTCCCATCACGGGACCGCGACCAGGAACCGGACGTCCCGGAGACATCCGGGAGACCCGGCGGTCCCGCATTCGCCGACGACGCGCGCCGGGGGAATAAATCCCACGAAATCGGCGTCCCGCCGGTGATTCGCGCGACAGGGCCGCGACCACGGATCGCGTCGCGGAGCGTGATGATTCCGCGAACCGCGAAGCCCGCTCCGACATTTCGGCGCCTCGGGGCCGCGATGAGCATGCCATTACCGGTCGACACCGCGGTGTCCGCGCCCGCCCCGGCGAATCTTCACCGTTCCATAATCCTCGACACATCCTTAAGAGCGGCTCGGGCGCCCGTCCTTCCGAGTCGCGGACGTGTTCGCCGCGGTTCGGCGCGCCCGGACCGTCACTTCTCCGCCAAATCAAATCCGCCGCCAGCCGGCATCGGATCGATCGCCCGCCGCCGCCGTCCGCGCGATGGTCCGTCGCTTTCGGCGCGACGGGAACGCGTGGTACTGGCGGAAGAACCCGACAAAACGGAGGCCCGCATGTTTCTTTCGGTATTCGACGTGTTCAAGATCGGCGTGGGGCCGTCCTCGTCCCACACGATGGGACCGATGGTGGCC
>JANQKA010000803.1 GCA_028281405.1 Hasllibacter sp.
GCCCTCCTCACCACCCACGACGAGCTGCTTCTGCGCATCCTCTACGACTCCCGCCTGACTCCGGGCATGACCCTGCCCGAGGCGGCTCCGCGGATCCAAAACATCGTCCGGGAGCTTTGGCGCGGGACGACCTGATTCCGCGCCCGGCGGCGGATTTCCGCACCGCCCCACCGTGTCGTCCCGGCTTAAATCCAGAGGCGCCCCGGCTTCACCTTGGATTTGCCGACCATCCGGAGCGGCGGCGATACCGTCCGCGCGACCTTGTTTGGGGAATGCTTGCGATTCCGCCCAAAGGCCCGCGTCGCGGCTCTCCACGACGCGCATGGGCCGAATGCCGCGAGCGGAGAGTTGATCGCCAAACCATGGTTTGGAACGCCGGGCGGAATGGCTGGATGCCCGTGGGCGAGGTGACCAGTCCCGCCCGGCTGTTCACCGTGATGCTCCCAACCACCACCGGGGTGATTTCGCGCGCCGATGATTCGCCGACGGCGGTCAAGTCGCCGCCCCGCGGTCTTCCGCCACTAAATGGCCCGCCGAACCCTGAGGCGTACCAACGGCTGGCGGAAGGCTCCCGCGGCGGGACTCGCGGACCTTCACCGCCCCGCGTTTCACGGCGACTCCGCCTCCGACATCGCCGTCGCGATGATTCGGCGGATAGGCGATTCGCCGGCTGCCGGCACGCCGCCCGGGCGGCGTTCGCGGAGGATCTGCCGGGTGGGGCTTGCCGGGGGTCGACGATCCGCGGGCGCGGGCTAGGCCGTCGCGCCCGACTCTTCTTGACCGCGACGCCGGAAGAAGCTTCGACGTGTTCCGGAAAATTCGCCCGCGGCTTGGAGCGGCGGCCCGGCCGTCCTTGGGCGGTTTCATCCGCCCGCCCTTGCCTTCCACCGGGAAATGAGGTTCACGGGGGAGGTTCGCGAGTCCGCCCCGGAGACACAGATGATCCTTTGCGCAGGGGAGGCCCTCGTCGACATGCTTCCGCGCACCACGTCGACCGGAGAGGATTGCTTCGCGCCCCACGCCGGTGGCGCGGTCATGAACACAGCCGTGGCCGTCGCGCGGCTCGGCCACCCGGCCGCGCTCTTCACCGGCATTTCGAATGATCTGTTCGGCGACATGCTTCGCGCGCATCTCGCTGATTCGGGCGTGGACTCCTCCTTCGCGGCCGTGTCGGACCGCCCCACCACGCTCGCCTTCGTCAGATTCACGGATGGGCAGGCGTCCTACGCGTTCTACGACGAAAACAGCGCGGGCCGGATGCTCGGCTCCGCCGACCTTCCGGCGCTTCCCGAAGACGTAACCGCCTGCTTCTTCGGGGGGATCAGCCTCGCGGTGGAGCCCTGCGCCGCGGCCTACGAGGAGTTCATGCTGCGTGAAGCTTCGCGGCGGGTGACGATGATCGACCCCAACGTCCGTCCCGGCTTCATCGCAGACGAAAACGCCTATCGCGCGAGGATGGACCGGATGGTCCGCGCCGCCGACATCGTGAAGGTGTCCGACTACGACATCGCTTGGCTGGACGGCTCCGACGACATCGAGGCCGCGGCGCGGAGGATTCTGGATCTCGGGCCCAAAGCCGTGTTCGTCACCATCGGGGCGGACGGAGCTTTCGCCGTGTCGCGCGGCGCGGACGCGCGCGTGCCGGCCCGCCCCGTCGAAGTGGTCGACACCGTCGGCGCCGGCGACACGTTCAACGCGGGCGTCCTGGCGGAATTCGGCGGGGCCGGACTGCTCGACAAGGAACGGCTCGCCCACATCGGCGAAGACGCGCTCCGCGGCGCGCTCGAACTCGGCGTGTCCGCCGCCGCCGTCACCGTGTCCCGCGCCGGGGCGAACCCTCCGCGGCGCGACGAGCTGTCGCCGTGAGAGCGCTGCTGCAGCGCGTCTCGGAGGCGCGGGTGGAGGTGGACGGGCGAACCGTCGGCAGGACGGGCGGCGGACTGCTCATCCTCGTCTGCGCGATGCGGGACGACGATTCCGACGTCCCGGCCGCGCTCGCCGCGAAGATCGCCAAACTGCGGATTTTCCGCGACGACGAAGGCCGCATGAACCGTTCGATCCGCGACGCGGGCGGCGGAGCCCTCGTCGTCAGCCAGTTCACTCTGGCCGCCGACACCTCGCGCGGAAACAGGCCCGGGTTCTCGGCCGCCGCCCCGCCGGACGAGGGGGAGTGCCTCTATCTCGCGTTCGCCGACGCGCTGAGATCCGAAGGAATCCCCGTTGAGACGGGACGCTTCGGCGCCGAAATGGCCGTCCATCTCGTCAACGACGGTCCCGTCACCATTTGGATGGACACCGAGTCCTGAGCGATCCGGTCCCGCTCCGCCGCATCAAAAATTCCGAACGGCCTCGTATGCGGCGCGGTGCCGCTCCCGCGCGTCCGAATACGACGAGGCCAAATCCGGATTCGGAACGATCATCCGGGAGATCTCCGGCGGCGTCGCGATCTCCGCCCCCTCGCCCGTGGCGGCCATTCGTCCCAACCGAGCCGCGCCTCGGGCCGCGCCGTGGTCCCCGGCCGCCGGAACACCGATGGGAAAGTTCAAAACGGACGCGATGGCTCCGAGCCAATAATCGGATCGCGCTCCGCCGCCCGTGGCGACGATTCCGTCGATTCGCGTCCCTGTGGCCTCCAGGGCGTCCCGGCAATCGGCGATCGCGAAAGCGACGCCTTCGAGAACGGCGCGCGCCGCGGCCTTGGCGTCGGTCGCGTGCTCGAGCCCGAGAAAAGCCCCCCTCACGGCGGCGTCGTTGTGCGGCGTCCGCTCCCCGCCGAGGTAGGGAAGGAACAGCGCCCTCCCCGGCGCCCGGACTTCCCCCAGATCCGCGGTCAACTCATCCGGTTTCCGCCCGGTCAGTCGAGACAACCAATTCAAAGCGTCCGCCGCCGCGAGAATCACCCCCATTTGGTGCCATGTTCCCGGCAGCGCGTGGCAGAACGCGTGGACGGCCGTCGCCGGGTCCGGCGCGTGACCGTCGGTCGCGGCGAACAGAACGCCGGATGTTCCAAGCGAAACGAAGGCTTGCCCCGCCCTCGCCACGCCGAGGCCGACCGCGGCCGCGGCGTTGTCTCCCGCCCCGCCCGCCACGGGGACGCCGGGGTCGATCGACCAGCGACGCGCCAATCCGGCCCGGAGCGCGCCCGACGCGGAACCGCCTTCGACCAGGGAGGGCATGACGCCCCTGTCGAGACCCGTCTCCGCCAAAAGCCTGTCTGACCAGTCCCGCGCGCCGACGTCGAGCCACCCCGTGCCCGACCCGTCCGACATTTCCGTCACGACCTCCCCGGTAAGCCAAAGCCTCAAATAATCCTTCGGCGAGAGCACTTTGGAGACTCGCGCGAATATTTCCGGCTCGCGCCGCGAGACCCAGGCGAGTTTGGGCGCCGTGAAGCCCGGGAACACGATGTTTCCGGTGATTTCGCGCCAAATCGGATCGGCGTCCATCGCCGCCGCTTCGGCGTCGGCCCGGGTGTCGTTCCATAGGATGCACGGTCGGAGGACTTCGTGATTCCGGTCGAGGATGGTCGCGCCGTGCATGTGTCCCGACAAACCGATGCCCCGAACGGCCGACAGGTCGGCCTTCCTCGAAAGGGCGTCCAACGCCGCCTCGGCGGCGGAAATCCAGCCCGCGGGATTCTGTTCGGACCACCCGTCCCTCGGCCGGGCCGTGGCGACGGCGGCGGTCGCGGCGGCAACCGCTCCGTCCGCGCCGTTCACAAGAACCGCCTTCAGCGCGGAAGTTCCGAGATCAAGCCCGATGTACACGCGAAGATCCGCTTCCTGGTTCCAAGCACCTCCCCTTTCCCAAGACACCACGGCACCGCGAAGCTGCCTGACAAGTTCCACCGCCAGGAAACCATGCGCTCCGTGCGGGATCTCCCGCCTCCCCAGGCACAGTCCTCCTCCGCGCGCGCCAGCGCGTGAAGGAGACCGGGAATTGGAAATGCTCAATGGACATATAAGTCATGGGATATCTCCACCTTGTCACCGTCAATCCCATGGCCGGGCGATCGCGGCCGGCCAAACACATTCCCTCCGCCGCGGGCACCCGGGAAATTTCCCACGACTCCCGCGCATCCACTCCGGGGGGCATTCACCGCGTCTTCGGCTTTGGTCCCCCGCGTCGGAGCAATCACCGCGCCGGGCGAACCGCCCGGCCGCTCACCCGAAAAACTGAGAGAGTCAAAGCACGCTCAGATGAACGACGATGACAAATAGTCTCCGTCCGGGCCTCCTTCGATCGAGGAATTCACTCCCTGATGATCCGTTTCGAACGCGTCGAACACGGAGACCCCGCCTTCATCGCCGGGCGAATTCAACTCGTCCTCGGACCAAGAAACATTGTCGTCAACGATGAAGGCTTCAAGAGTCACTGATGCGTCAATGGATTCCACTGAAATTGCCTCCCGCGAATCCGGATCCTGGTTCGTGGTGGCCCCACCATCATCGTCCGAATCCTCCCGCTCCCTCAACACGATCCTCTTTCGGAGAACGCCGCCCCGTCCATCCGTGACCATCACTATAATTTCAGGATCGGGCGCATCCGGGATTCGGGATGGGAAAACACCGTTTATTTCACCCTCCAACGGATCATGAACAACCCCGGGTGGTGAAGTCGATCCGCCGGAATCCGGGTCTTGGGCGGCGGGGAAATTCATCGTGATTATTTCATAGGACAACGGATCTCCGTCGGGGTCGCGAAACGCGCTTCCAAGATCAATGGCGTCCAGCGGTTCGCCCGGGACGCCAATCACCTCGGAGGGAAGTCCGGATTCATTCTCGACCGGAGACCAATTAATATCGAAATTGACCGTTCTCACGAATGGAACGTCACCGCCCATGTCCGTGACGGTCAACTCGATGCTATCCGGTTCCTCATCCAAAAAATCATCAAGGCGTCTGAGATAATAGTACCCCAATACCCCCTGCAGGGTTCCGCCCCCGGCATGTTTCGCGAATTCCAATCCCGTATCCTCGTGACCGGAAACAAATAAATCCAATTCCCGGCCGGCGGGATTTCTGAACATCGCGCCCAAATCCACCGAGGTGAACGTTCCAACGGAAAAAATTCCCGTGTCAAGACGGTCCTCGTTGAAACGGGGGCCGACGTTCAGGATGTTGGCGTGGTATTCCCCGTTGAGGCGGGCGAGAACATATATGTCCCGGTCCCCGTCGAAATTTCCGGAAATCATCCCGGTATCCGGATCGAATTCAAGGCTCGCGGCGGCGTCCCCACGCACCCGGGCCGATATCCATTCCGGAGTTCCATCGTGCGGCGACAGGAAGTGATCGGCCAAATTAATCATCGCGTTCGTGTCATCCGGAGCCGGGACCGGCACCGTGACCAGCGATGAAACATCGATTTCATGGGGATCGGTTCTGACCCGAATGTCCACCTCGAAGGATGTTTCACCTCCCGACGCGGTGACTTCGATGGTCTCCGTCCCATCTCCACTATACGTTCCCGTGATCGCTCCGGTCTCCGCGGACACGCTCAGGCCGATTTCCCCGATCTGATCCCCGTCGGCCAAAACGGCGCTGTAAGCCAAGGAATCTCCATCGAGATCACGGACAAATGAAACATACCGTGACGCGTCGAAAGAGAAATCTCCGCCCGTTTCCGCGAGTGCCCACGCGTCCCATGAAGGGGAATCCGTTCCATCCACGATTCGCAATTCCATCGAACGCGTTGTCGACTCGCCGAGTTCGTCGGTGGCGGTGACCATGACCGTGACGGTTTCATCCATGGTCAGCGGTCTGCCCAATATCATACCATCTTCGGACATGATCAAGCCGGTTTCATCCAAACCCGTCGCGCTGAATCTCAACGGTCCGCCATCATCGGAATCACCGCGCTCAACAATGAAATCCGGGTGATATAATCTCAGGTCGGGAGACGAACCCCTGAAATATCCGCTCACATCCACCGATTGCCCATCCAAGCCATGGGTCATTCGAAGTTCGGACGGGAGGTTCGGTTCGGCGATTTCGGGCGCGGCGCGAAATTCTACCGGCAGATTGCGGGATTCCGTATATCCCACCTGGTTCGTGACATGGATGGAGAGGTCGGTCAACACCCCGGGGAGGCCGGTGGACGCATCAAGATTGAACGTATTGGAATCCGCGTCATACAAAGCATCCGGTCCGGCCTCGACGCTGAAATCCAAGGGGTCGCCATCGGGATCGATGAATGCGGTCTCGAAGTCAATTTGAAGGCCACCCGAATTCGCGCCGACCCAAAATACATCCGGCAATGGTCGCTCGCCGTCCACGGGTGGCCGTGTCACGGGTATTGTCAGCGTCCCTTCGGAATGGGCTCCATTCAACCTAGACACGATCACGGTGAATTCGACATCCTGGGTTGATTCAAGGATTCCGGAAACCCTGCCCGTGTCGGGATCAATTTCCAATCCCGTTCCTTCAAGACCCCTCGCGGAATAGACCAAGGGATACCCCGAATTCGGGCCGGAGAACGCGAAATAGAACGTGTCGAACCAAGCGATGTCCCCATATGGGATATGTCCCGAGCCGTTTGGCAGCAAATCCGTCAATTCCCTGTTGGTGAACCAATCCGGGCCACCGAACTCACCCATCGGAATTTCCACTCCCGGCGGAACGAATACCGGTCTTTTAACGATTTCGAACTCTTTCGTCACGAATTGATTCCCGTCACTGGCCGTGACATAAACGATGAAATCCCTATACGCGTCATACTCGCCGGAAATCACACCCGTCTCCGGGTCGATCCCGATTCCGATCTGATTGAGATGGAACCTCCACGCCTCGTCTCCATGATAGTGCCTGGCCCATGGATCCTGCCCCATCGCCCAATATGTCAATACCGCGTCTTCCGGGAAATCCCCCTCGAATCCCTCGGCGACTGAGATGTTCACGTCTTCCCCATGCAGGGCGTGATGATCATCCCGCAATCTGCCGATGGATTTTTGAGGATTTCCTTCAATGTCGAATGCTATGCTGGTGGACTGAATCACCGTCTCATCTTCGGACTCGGTGTCGATCGCCACGATTTCGACTTCAATCTCGTCGAACATCCCCCGACTGCCGCTCAAATCCTCCTCCGCGACGAGCCCCGCCGGGGCCCTCTCATTGGAGTTTTCCCCGCCGCCGGTACCTCCACTTCCATCCATGGGCGTGTGTTCATCCGTTCCATGTTGATTCTCAAGCGGGATCGAAGCGAAGGACCGGCGCGCGCCGGAAGGCCCTTCCGAATTTTCCGGGCTTTCGGTTGCGCTGACGAATTCCACCATGTCGAAAGCCGTCGCGACCCGATCCTCAGGATCGATTTCCCTCGACCCGGTGAACACTCCACTGATCAATCCGGTTTGCTCATCAATCCGCAATCCCACGCTTTCCAGGGATTCTCCATTGGACAATGTCGCCGCGTAAATCACATTCGCGTCCGGACTCCGGACCGCCGCGGCCGGTTGATATGAGAACAGCCCACCCAACGTGGCGGCCCTTTCATCATCGGACTCCCCTGGAGAGGAATCATCGCCAATCGCGCCTCCACCGGGAGCGCCACCACCTCCCGGGGCATCGAGGGCATCGACGGATAAAAAGATTTGATGCTCGACGGAAGTGGCGTCCTCGTCATCGCCGTTGGTCACGGTAACCACCGCGATCACATTCTCCGTCCCCGAGAATTCGCCGGTTATCATGCCGCTGGCGGCATCGAATCTCAGTCCGGTGCCCTCCAGCCCCGCCACGGAAAAGGTCAGGTCGTCGCCATCGGTGTCCGGATCGTCGAATCCGGCGGTCACATCGATGGGTGTGATGTCCTCGCCCGCGGCCACGTCCCGCCCATACACGAGGTCGTCGGAGACGAACGTCGGCCGCGCCGCGGTTCCTTCCACGCCGGCCTCCGCCGTCAGGGTGATGATCCTCGACGCGGTCCCGCCTTCCCCGTCGGAGGCTGTGACGGTGAACAGGAGGGTGCGCGGGTTCTGGATCGTTCCCGAAATCCGGCGCCCGCCGTCGAAGCTCAGGCCGGTGCCCTCCAGCCCCGCCACGTTGAAGGTCAGCGGATCGTCGTCGGTGTCATTGAAGTAGCCGTATGAGAGGTCGATCGGCACGATCGGGGATCCCGCCACACCGTTGACGTTTCCGCCGATGGTCAAGGCCACGGGGGCTGCGTTTTCGGCTCCTGTCGCGGACGAGGCGGTGGTTCCGCCGCCGCACCCGGCAAGCGCGCCAAGCGCCGCGGCGGCGCCCGCGGTCACGCCAAGGGAACCGCGACCGCGGAGTCCGTTGCCGAGAAGGGGGTGAGGTGTGGGGTTGGAAAGGAAATCACCGCGCATTTCGTCCTCCATTGTCCATGTTCGGCGCCGCGGCGCCGTTTCAAAGTCTATGGACAACAAGCGGCGTCGAACCTCGCGACGCGACAGGCTGGTCGGCGCGGAACTCCGTCCCTCATCGCCCGTCGACCATGCTACGACTTCGGAACTCGTTCAACACGGGGACGAATGCCATGTTCCCATTCTCCAAGCAAGCGCTTTTTCGCACGAAATTCGGGTTTTGGTTCGCTCCGCGGAAAATTTGGGGAACACATGCGATGCCGCCCATGGGGGCGGCGTCGCGGTTGATCCGGACACGCGCCGGGCCGACGCACCACGTTGCCGCCGGAGGGACGTTCCCGCCCCGGATGATGGTCTCCGCGCGGGAGCGTCGGGAATGATGTCGAGTTCCGCGCCCGGTCTCACGCCGGATTTTCGGTCGTTGAGCGGCATTGTTGGTGATCCCCCTTTTTCCACCTTCCCGGCCAACATCCGGGCAAACCACGAATTTTCCCCGGCCGCGGACGCGGACCAAATTCCCGGATCGTCGAAGGCGCTCCTTCATGGAGGCGGGGTCTTCCGCTCGCGGTTCAGGCCACGACGTGCGGCGCCAACATGTCGCGGTCGAAGATGACGCCCACGCCCGGCGTGTCGGGCGCGACCGCCAGCGCGTTCTCCACGCGCAGGGGGCGGGTCGTGTAACGGTCTATTGGAAAGGCGTGGACCTCCAGCCAGCCGCCGTGAGGCTGCGACGAGACGAGACTCACGTGCAGTTCCTGCATGCCGTGCGAACAGACGGGGATGCCCGCCTCCCGCGCGACCCCCGACGCCCGCAGCCAGCCGGTGATTCCGCCGCAATTCGACGCGTCCGGTTGCAGGAAACTCAGCCCCGCCCACTTCGCGGCCATCTCGAACTCGTGGATCGTGTGGAGATTCTCCCCCATCGCCAGCGGCATGCCCGTGGCCTCGGCCACGCGCGCGAACCCCTCGTAATCGTCCGGGATGATCGGTTCCTCGAACCAGAGGATGCCGTGCGGGGCGAAGGCGCGGGCCCGGCCGATCGCCTCGTCGACGGAGAACGAATAATTCGCGTCCACCATCAACGCGGCGTCCGGCCCGATGGCCCGCCTCACCGCGGCCACACGGTCGGCGTCGTCGCCGCGTCCGACCTTGATCTTCACGCCGTCGAATCCGCGCGCGATATGGCCCTCGACCGACGACACGAGCTTCGCGGTGTCGTAGCCGAGATCGATGCCCCCGCAATATGCGCGGCAGCGGTCGGACGCGCCGCCCGCCATCTTCAGAAGACTTTCGCCGCGCCGCCGCCCGCGCAAATCCCACAGCGCGATATCGACCGCGGATATCGCGAACGAGGCGACGCCGCCGCGGCCGACATAGTGCAC
>JANQKA010000588.1 GCA_028281405.1 Hasllibacter sp.
CGGCAACCCCGGATTCCGCGCGGCAATCCCCATCGAATTGGGAATCGCGGGAATGGTTCTCCGTCAGCGCGAATTCTCGTTCCGACGGGGCGATGTCCGCCTCTTCAGGTCGAGTATCCTTCCACCGTGCCTCATCTCAATATCATCGCCCGCCGCCCGCTCATCTCCTCCTCGAACGTTGCGCGGGGAGCGGAATCATCTCCATTGATTGGACATGGCGAGAAAAGCACGATTCAGGTCTGATTGTACGATGATCCGCATCAACCCACGGTTCGCGCTGTTCACGAATTTCTTGTGATGCATTCATTTCCTTGGATTTGAATTCGCTCGGCGTAAATGGTTTGACGCGGGTTGGATGCGCCGATATTCCGCACTCTGGAAAGCGCCTACCTTTCAATTCCCCGCAACCGGAATCATGCGGGCGCGGATTTTGGGCCGCCGTTCGAAATGAAGATGGACCGATCACTTGACGTCGGGATCCCCCGTCAAAAGGGCGTTTTTGAAAGTGGATATCGCTTTAAGGATTTCTTCATTGGAATTGGTGTAGAATATGCCGGATGCAATTACCTTCAGTCGAAATATCACCACGAATGTGGCCTTGCATTCTCCCTTGAAATCAAATCCACCACGATTGAAACCGCTTTCCTCGTAAATTTCAAGCGCCACGGTTCCATCCGGTCCCATTTCCGGTTCCGGCAATTCCAGTTCGGAGGGCCAATATTCGAGGAGTTTCAAGGCGTCTTCGATGACCCCGGGCCTGGGTCGCATCGCCCCTTGACCATCCCATCCATCGGGCAGGTCTTTGAACCTTCTCAATATACCGCGGCAGTCGTCGAACTCATGATCATTCTGTGTATTTCGCGCGTGGCAAGTCAAGGCTCGCTCCTCGACATGAGGCGAATTCCCCCCGCTGGTGGACACATCGATTTCCTCAATGTCGAATTCCGGTCATCCCGGAACCCCTTGGGTGGCCTTGCTCGCCCGGTGGTTCTCCATGCGCCCGGCGACCCAGTCGTGAAACAGGTGCGTCGGTCCATCCATCGCCGGCGAAAACCTTCCGCCGTCGAACGCCGGGGCGCGGCGGCCCTTCTGCATGCCTTCGCAGACGCCGATGTCCTCCTTGAACACCCCCATCCATTGGTCGCTGTTCCTCCGGCGGAGTTCGGGGTCGACGTCGTCCGAGGCGTAGTAGAGGTGGATGTGTTCGCGCGTCGATGAAATTCCGAGCGGGTCGAGGATGATCGCGAAGCAGTGGTCGCGCTGGCTCCCGAGGAGAGTGTTGGGAAACACCGCGATGTATTCGGCGCCCTCGTTCCAGAATTCCGGAAGCCCCGCGAAATCAGGAAACACCGTGCCGTCATCCAGTGAAATCCTCCGGTAGACCTTCGTGCCCTGTCCGGCGTACTCGCCGCGCCGCTCTATGTGGTAGTGATCCTCCAACCGCGAGTAGCTGTTCAACCCGGGATGCACCCACGGCAGGTGATAGCTCTCGCAAAAATTCTCGACGGCGAGCTTCCAGTTGGTCTTCACATCCAAGGTCATGTAGCTGTCGGCGCCACCGTGGAACATCGGCTGTTCGAACGCGCTCCAGCGTTCCATCAGATTCGCGTTGACGGTCTCGAACGCCGGGGCTCCGCCGTCGAGGTTGATGAACACCACGTCGCGCCAGATGTGGCTGCGGACCTCGTTCAGTCCCATCTCCCCGCGATTGATCGCGGGATGGATGTTGGTGCCTGGCCCGCCCACGTGCGGTGTGGACACGAGCTTCCCGTCGAGGCCGTAGCACCACGAGTGATAGGGACAACGCAGGGCGCCTTCGATTTTGCGCGGTTCGGAAACCAGGATCATGCCCCGGTGACTGCAGACGTTCTGAAACACGCGCACGGTTCCGGAACGGTCCCGGAGGAGAAGGAGCGGAGCCCCGGCGAAGTCCATCGGGATGGCGTCTCCCGGCTCGGGCACCTGACCCGCGACGGCGAGTCCTGCCCAAGTGGAGGTCAGCGCGGCGCGGGTCTCCTCCGCGAACACGTTTGGGTCGGTGTAGTGGGCGTTGGGCAGTCCGCCGGCCTCGTCGATGGGGCGGCGCACTGTGGTCAGGTCGGTGAGCATCGTTCCCTCCCGTTTTGAACGCGCGGTGATCCCCGCATGGCGCGGAATATCCCCGGACGCAAGGCAATCTTCCGGCGGGCGGAAGTCCGCGGGAACCGTCCCGGGGA
>JANQKA010000622.1 GCA_028281405.1 Hasllibacter sp.
GGTCCGCCGGGTCGACCGCTTCCCGAATCCGGTCAAGGGTCGGCAAGTCACCGCAGGTGACCAACGAGCCAGTTCGCGTTGCGGGCGGGGAACCGCTGACCGTTGACGATGGCCTGGACTCAGGGCTTCTCCAATGACGGTCGACTTCGTGAACGCGGGCGGACTCGCCGCGGAGATTGGCCGTTTGCGCTCGCGGAGGAAGGGACGCAACTTGGTCACCGGCCTACAATGAGGCGGTTGGTCGTGGTGCCCTTGATGGCGGATGAGGACTTGGTGAAGGGCTGTCAGGCGGGGTCGGATCCCCATGTGTTCACGGGCGTGGGTTGAGGACACCGCATTCGGCGGGTGCTTGTCGAGGAGATTTCGCCGTGGGCGTTCCCGGTGAGACGGTTGCGTCTTGTTCACGGTCCCCTTGAGGCGGTCAGAGCGTTGCACCTGATGGCGGACGGGAACCTTGGGGAAGGGACGAAGGGAGCTGACATTCCCGTTCCGACCGTGGCGGAGGACGCCGCTTTCGGCGGGTTTTTTCCGAGGAGATTGGGCCGTGGGGGTTCCCGGTGGCATGGGCGAAGCTTGTTTTCGGTAGCCCCTTGAGGCGGTCAGCGTTTTGCACCTGATGGTGGATGGGAGCATTGCGGAAGGGACGACGTGAGGTGACCGATCCCGTTCTGGCCATGGGCGGGCGGCGAGGGCGAAGGACGCCGCATTCGGCTTGTTGCGACCACGGAGTTGGCCGCGGGTGTTTCGCGATGGAGGGGACGCGGTTTGGTCACGGGGCCCATGATGCGGTCGGTCGTGGATCCGCTGATCGCGAATGGGGTCTTGCGGACGGGTCGCCAGAGGTGGCGGATTTCGTTCCGTCCGCGTGGGAGCTCGCGTTCTGAGGATGCCGCATCCGGCGAGGGCTTGCGCGCGGATTGGCGAGGGCTTGCGCGCGGATTGGCGGGGGCTTGCGCGCGGATTGGCGAGGGCTTGCGCGCGGATTGGCGTGGGCGATCACGGAGGCAGAAACGCGGCTTGCCCACGGAATTCCCATCGGGAGGTCGGCATGGTGCCCCGATGGCGGATGGGAATCTTGCTGAAGGGTCGCGGGACGCGCGGGATTCGGTTCCTGCCGCGGGTCGGTTGCCGAATCCTGTGATTCCGCCGCGGAATTTGGGCGATGCCAAGGGAAGGAGTCGGCTGTGGTTGCGGACCCTTCAGCGAGGAGGCGGGTGATTCTACGGTTGACCTCAGGAAGTGGCGTGCCTGTGGATGGGCGCCGGGAGGCTTCCGGACCGAATCCGATCCCGTGCCGGAGGTCGCCGACCCGGTCGGGCGCGGACGGCGCCAAGGTGCTGTACACCGGTTTGCGGCCAATGGGGCAAGCACGCCGCGCCTCCCGGCGCGGGACTTGACACCGATGCCAAGCACTCCCATATGGATGACGTCACCGGGGTTCAACAACGATCGCGCGATCCATTCGGGCGATTCGCCGTCCCTCCCATGACGTGTCAAGAAACGATGCCAAGGCTGTGAAGATCGAAATGAAACGCATGTCCCATCCAAGGAACAATCCCCGGAATTCCAAAGGGTTCCGGAAGATCGTGAAGGCGCTGGACCCGAACCGATTCCAGGAAGCGCGGACGCGGGACGCCAACGCCGCGCTCGAGGACATCATCCGGTGGCGCTCCAATTTGGATCGGGTACTGGGCGGTATCCACAAATTGATCAAGTCCGCGAACATTCCCGGACTCGGCCCCGAAGAGGATCCGGTGAAAGACGACGAAAGCGCGCGCATTTTCGTCAACGACCTGTTCGGACCGCCCCGGCCAAACGAATCGGAAGAATTCGGTAAGGCCCGAAGGGAATTGATCCACACCTTGAACAGCCTGTGCCATTTCCAAGACCCGGAACGTTCCAAAAAATACATTGACATTCCCGATGAAACAATGTCGGAGATCGTCGAACTGGCCGTGACCCTGCCTCCCGAGGTCGATTACCTGCGCCGACACATGTCCGGGTGGATATCGGCCTTGGAACCACTTCGCGACGAGTGACTCCACAATTCGTGAAAGCGGGAATCCGGTACTTCGATCGGCGGGCGGAAACGCACGTCTGAGCGGCAATCTCCGCTTCCCGCGGGGGTGGAGTGGCGTGTGCATTGATGATGTCCCGTGGCGTCGGGGGGCGGGGATGTGACGTGACCGGGCAACCTCGCGGGGAGGCCGAGGCCAGGTGTGGCGATATTCGCCAATCGACCCGACGCGGGATGGTGATGGAAACGGCGGAGGGCGGGCTTATTATTCCAAACAGACGTGTTTGAATCCTTTGTTCGGCCGCGTCGATGAAGCTCCCCCTTAAGCGACCGCATTCAAAATCGGATTGTGTCCGCGTCGAAATCAATAAGGAGGGGGCCACGATGAGGATGTCGCATATACGGACGAGCCGAAGGTCGCGGTCGAGGCGGACATGCGGGCGGTGGCTCCGCGGACCGGGCCGAGGCCAAAGAGAGAACATTGTCCGGTTGCGAATGCGGGTAGATTTGGGGGTATGTCAGTCCGCCCCGCCGGGAGATTTCATTCGGTCCGCCGTGGGATTCGGGCCGCCATTCTCGCGAACCGGCGCATGGCGTCCGCCAAGGGACGGCCCGGGAACCCCGGGGAACCGGTTGGGCGCGGTCGGTGGCGGAGCGGGGTCCCGCAGGCCCGCCAATCGGACCCCGTGTCCCCGGTCGTCTTCCGAGTCCTACTGCCGCCCGCGCGACATGAACGCGAGGCGCTCGAAGAGGTGAACGTCCTGTTCGTTCTTCAGGAGCGCCCCGTGCAGCTTGGGCAGCGCGTCCGCTCCGTCGCGCCTGAGGTCGTCCGCGGTCAGATCCTCGGCCAATAGCAGCTTGAGCCAATCCAGCACCTCCGACGTGGACGGGCGCTTCTTCAACCCGGGCGTCTCGCGAAGTTGGTAGAACCGCGTCAGCGCTTCTGACAGAAGGGCCGGCTTGATGCCGGGATGGTGCATCTCGACGATCTTCTTCATCGTATCGGCGTCCGGAAAGCGGATGTAGTGGAAGAAGCAGCGGCGCAGGAAGGCGTCCGGCAGCTCCTTCTCGTTGTTCGAGGTGATGATCACGACAGGACGGTGCCTGGCCCTGACGGTCTCGCCGGTCTCGTACACATGGAACTCCATCTGGTCGAGCTCCTGCAGAAGATCGTTCGGAAACTCGATGTCCGCCTTGTCGATCTCGTCGATCAGGAGGACGACGCGCGAGTCGGCCTCGAAGGCGCGCCAGAGCATCCCCTTCCTGATGTAGTTGGAGACGTCGCGGACGCGCTCGTCGCCGAGCTGGCTGTCGCGCAGGCGGCTGACGGCGTCGTACTCGTAGAGCCCCTGCTGTGCGCGGGTTGTGGATTTGACCGACCATTCGAGCATCGGCATGTCGAGGGCGCGGCTCACCTGCCGGGCCAGTTCGGTCTTGCCCGTGCCGGGCTCGCCCTTGACCAGCAATGGCCGCTCCAGCGTGACCGCCGCGTTGACCGCGACCTTCAGGTCGTCGGTGGCCACGTAGGCCTCCGTTCCTTCGAACCTCATCGTCCCTCCAACCGGCAGGTGCTCCGGCGGCACCTGTAGTCGGCCTCCGCACCGACTTCAACACGGCGGAAATCCGGTTGCGCCCGGGGATGGGCCGACTAAAACCGCTTGGTGCCCGCCCGGATCGGGCGGACCTGGGGGTCTGAACAAGTGAGGGAGTAGACCATGAAGACCGAAAATCTGCTGCCGGACGGCTACCAGCCGACCGACGAGGAGCCGTTCATGAACGAGCGGCAGCTCGAATATTTCCGCCGGAAACTGCTGACCTGGAAGGACGATCTGATGATCGGGAGCCGCGACACGGTCGAGGCGCTTCAGGACGGAACCCGCGGCATCCCCGACGTCGCGGACCGCGCCTCGGAGGAAACCGACCGCGCCCTGGAACTCCGCACCCGCGATCGGCAGCGCAAGCTCATCTCCAAGCTCGATCAGGCGCTGCGCAGGATCGACAGCGGGGAGTACGGCTACTGCGAAGCGACCGGAGAGCCGATTTCACTGAAGAGGCTTGACGCCCGTCCGATCGCCACGTTGAGCCTCGAGGCTCAGGAGCGCCACGAGCGGCGCGAGAAAGTGCACAAGGACGACTGACCGGTGGCCGGGTTCGGGACGGAGGGCGCCGGGGGGGCGCCTCCGTCCACCGGGGGCGGCGATCGATCCCGGATCCATGTTCGGGAAGGAGGACTCCACGGCGGCGCCCCCGTCGGGAGGCTTTCGTGACACGGCGTTCGGTCACCGTGGTGGGGGGCGGTGTCGCGGGGTTGTCGGCCGCGCTGGCGCTGGCCCTCGCGGGGTGGCGGGTCTCGCTTCGGGAACGCTCGGATGCGTTCGGGGAGACGGGAGCGGGCCTGCAACTCGGGGCCAACGCACAGGCGGCGCTTTCGCGACTCGGGTGTCTCGAAGCGGCGCGCCGGGACTCGACGCCGTTGCCGGAGATTTGGCTGCGTGACGGTCGCGGCGGCCGCGTGATATCCCGCCAGGGGTTCGCGCGCGCCGGCCATCCCCCCAATCTCGCGATCCATCGCGCCGACTTCGTCCGCGTGCTGGCCGACGCGGCCGAGGCGGCGGGCGTGGATGTCTGTTTCGGGGCGGCGGTCGGTGAACCTTGGGACATCGAATCCGACGCGGTGGTGCTCGCCGATGGCGTGAAGGCTCCCGTTTCGCGCGCCGCGCTGGGTTTTCCCGCTCCCGCTTTCACGGGGCAGGTGGCGTGGCGCGCGCTGGTTCCGGGCGGGGAGGGAGGAGACAGGGCGGAGGTGCACATGGCCCCGGGAGCGCACATGGTGACGTATCCACTGCGCCGTGGAAAACTCCTCAACGTGGTCGCGGTTGAGGAACGGTCGGGCTGGGCGGAGGAGGGCTGGTCGATTCCCGGCGATCCGAGCCTGTTCAGGGACATTTTCGGTGGCTTTTCCGGGAGGGCGGGCGACGCCGCGCGCCTGGCCGACGAAGTTTCGGTCTGGGGACTGTTCAAGCGTCCCGTGCCCCGGACTTGGCACGCCGGGAAGGTCGGCGCGGTGGGAGACGCGGTTCATCCGACATTGCCGTTTCTGGCGCAGGGAGCCGGCATGGCGCTGGAGGACGCGGTCGTTCTGGCTCCTTGTCTGACCAACGCCCCTTCGGTCGGCGAGGGATGGGAGAGATTCACCGAATCGCGCCGCAACCGCGTGGTTCGGATCGTGGCCGCGGCTGACCGGAACGCGTGGCTCTATCACCTGCGCCCCCCTTTGAGTTGGGCTGCGGGGGCGGGCTTGAGTCTGGGAGACCGGATCGCGCCGGGGGCCGCGTTGCGGCAATTCGATTGGCTCCTTGGTTGGAGACCTTGAAGCGGCGCGGGTGGCGGGGGTCGAAAGCGGCGGATGATTGGGACGGTCGAACGGGAGATGGCGGCCGGGCATCGGTGTCCGCGCGGGCGCGGCTATCCGTGTTCCCGTTTAAAGTCGCTTTTCCGGCGCCGCGATCAAGGCCCTTCCCCGCGGACGATCGGTATACAGGGGAGGGGGGCGTCGGGGAGTTGGAAAGTTCGGTCGTGCCGCATTGTCGGTCAAGTCGGCCTAATTTATTGGCCCGGCCAAAGTGGACGGAAACCCGGGTTTGCGAGACGACCCGGAATTGAATCGATTCGAACTTCTCCAAGACCCAATTAGGGCCTGTTGACATTCGATTTCGACGATTTCCGCGTTTTGTCATTATAGGGATTCACGGGAGCGTTGACATCTGATTCAATCTTCAATAATGGAGGGTCCGATGGACACGACGAGATTTTTGATCACAGACCGAATCTGGACGGAGACCGCGCCCTTGCTTTCCGGCAAGGAAGGGGGGAGCGGCCGGACGGCCGAACGCGACCGATTGTTCTTGGAGGGCGTCCTGTGCGGCGTTCGCACCGGTGTTCCGTGCCGGGAACTTCCCGATGGCTTCGGGAAGTGGAACCCAGTCCATCAGCGGTTCCGCGGGTGGGACGAGAAGGGCGTATTCGAGAGTATTTTCAAGGCGTTACGCCGGGCGATCGCCTCTTGGTGCGTTATGGGTGACGGGACGATCCGCCGAGTTCGCCAGAAGGCCGCCGACTCAAGGAAGGTTCTCGGACCGCAGGCCCATCGAACGGTCCCGCGGCGGGGTGACCACAAAGACCGTCGCGCTGGTGGATGTGCTCGGCCAACTGATCGATTTCGTGCCGCTCCCCGGCCAAACACACGAGCCGAGGCGGTCGAAGCACGGATCGAAGGTGAATCGTTCGAAGCTTTCATCGCGGACAAGGCATACGACGCCGACTGGCCGCTGGACAAGCTCGGCGAGCGGAATCCAGAGATGAAGGTGGTGATTCTCCCCAAATCCAACCGCAAGATTCAGGGAAACTACGTTGTCGAGATGTACAAATTGCGTCGCCGGGTCGAAAAATTCTTCGGGAAGGTCAAGGAAAAAGGGGGATCGCAACGAGATACGACAATAACGACGGCAGCTACGCGGCCCGCTGGTTCTTCGCGGGGTTGTGGGAAGCCTTGAAGTGAATGTCCACGGTCCCAAGCCAAGTCGTGGTAAAGCGTGAATGGGTTTCGCTCCGATCGGACCGGTCCGCGATTTCGCTTTCCAGGCGGAAATTCCCACGGCGATGGGGATATCCCGACGATGTCCGAATTGGGCGAATTCGACTTTCGTGCGACGGTAAATCCGCGGTCATTCACTCCCGTATCC
>JANQKA010000633.1 GCA_028281405.1 Hasllibacter sp.
ACGACGACTCATCTTCGACGTTCAAGCAACGCGTCACGGCCTCATGCGGGATGACGGCCCCGCGACCTTCTCCCGCAACTGTCCCCACCCCGCGAATCGGGTTGCGGTGCGAATCGCCAATCGAGCGTCCGGCGGGACCGAGCTAGGCCCGTCGCCGAGGCCGCCGTCCTTGGCTCCGCGGCGACCCAACCCAGTGCGAATCAGGCCATCTTTCAGAGACTCCTGACGCTGAAGCCCGGAGATCACCCGCAAAAATTCGCCCTGAGACGCGAAAAACATCTGGACAAGCGAAACATCTGATCTTCAAGATCGCCGCATGAGCGAACTTCTGTTCTACGATCTCAAGGAAGCCTCGGGCCTCGCGCCCGGCCTCGCGACGCAGGTAAGCCGCGAGCTTGGGCGTCGCATCGTTGCGGGCCACTTCCCCGAAGGCGGCCTCGTCGACGACGAGAACAAGCTTTGCGAGCGGTTCGGGGTAAGCAAGTCCGTCGTCCGCGAAGCCATCAAGATGCTGGTCGGCAAGGGACTCCTCGAGGTCCGGCGCGGCAGCGGCACCAGGGTCCGGCGTCGAGCCAGCTGGCAACTGCTCGATGACGACGTCCTCGCGTGGCACCAGGCCGTCGAGCCCCGGCCCGACTTCCTGCGCCAGCTCATGGACGTGCGGCATGTCATCGAGCCGAACGCAGCCGCCTGGGCCGCGAAGACAGCGACCGTGGGACAGATCGCGGAGATCGCCGAAGCCAGCGTGAAAATGGAGAAGGCCGAAAGCGTCCGGGACTTCGTCGTCGCGGACGCCCTGTTCCACAGGGCCGTGCTGCGTGCCGCCAACAACGAGGTGCTGATGGCGATGGAGGGAGTGATCTTCTCCGCGCTCCTCACCTCAATCCGCCTGACCAACGCGGACCCGCGGGACAACGGCGAATCGGTGCCTCTGCACCGCGCGATATTCGAAGCGGTCGAGGCGCGCGACGCTGACGCCGCGATGGCGGCGATGAACGATCACCTCGCGGACACGCGGTCTAGATTGGCCGAAGCACTGCCCGGCGCCCGGATCGAAGACGAACGATCCGGGGAGGCGGGGAACCGCGGACAAGGAAATACCGCCGACCCGGACGGTGGCCGGGGCGGTGGTGGCGGCATGCGGGAAGCTGGAAACCGAACGCATGCCGCCGCGAACGCCCGAATGACCACGGGATCCCCACCGGACACCCCGGCGCGGAAAAGCGCCGACACATCGAATGGAGGATAGGATGATTCCTCGAATATCGAAAGGCTTGCTGGCCGGAATGGCCGCGGCCCTCGCGTTCGGAGCGGCCGGAGCCGCCCGCGCGGACGACATGGTGGCCCTGCTGCTGCCCGAAAACGTGAACCCCAGGTGGGAGCAGCAGGACGCCGCCGCCTTCGTCGCCACGATGAACGAAATCGCCCCCGACGTGAGGGTCGAAGTCTTCAACGCCAACAACGACACCGCGACGCAGCAGCGCCAGGCCGAGCAGGCCCTGACCAGGGGCGCCCGGGTGCTCGTCGTGATCCCGATCGACGGCGAAAGCTCGGCGATCATCGCGGACACGGCCGCCGAAGAAGGGATCCCGACCATCGCCTACGACCGGATGATCAACTCGGCCAACACCAGGTTCTGGGTGCAGGCCGACCTGTTCGCGACAGGCTCCGCCCAAGCCCAACACGTGGTGGACAACACCGCGTCAGGCGACACGCTTGTCCTGCTGCGCGGATCGCCCACGGACCCGAACGCCGGCGTGATCGCGGATGGTCAGATGCTGGTGCTGCGGCCGCTCTTCGACTCGGGCGAGCGGGTGCTGGGCTACGCCAACTGGACCCCCGGATGGGATCCCGCGATCGCCCGCAGGTCTATGGATCAGGCGCTCACCCAATTGAACAACAACGTCCAGGGAGTGGTCTCGTCCAACGACGGCAACGCCGGCGCCGCGATCGCCGCGATGGAGGAGCAGGGGATGGCGGGAACCGTGCCGGTTTCCGGCCTCGACTGCACCGTCCAGGCGCAGCAGTTGATGCTGCTGGGCAAGCAGACCCAGTGCGGATGGCGCCCGCTGCACGACATGGCCGCCGCGGCCGCCAGGGTGACGGTTCGGCTGCTGAAGGGGCAGGACTTCTCCGACCTCGCGCCCGACACCGTCACCAACGGAGCCGGGGCCGAGGTCGCCTTCGTTCCGGTCGACAGCTACTCCGCCGTGGGAGCGAATGGCGTGGCTTATGTGATCGAGAACGATCCTTCGATCACCAAGGAGATGGTCTGCCAAGGCGAGGCCGCGGCGACCCCCTTCTGCCGATGACGGAACCGATCAGGATCGACGCGAACGGCGCGGCGGGGCTTCCGGCCCCGCCGCGTCGGTTCCATGCGCCGGGAATCGGGTGAGGAAACCGCCATGCAGTTGGCAGACGCGCCGCCGCATCTCAGCGCGCGGGGAATCAGTAAGCGCTTCGGTGGCGTCCAGGCGCTGCGCGGAGTTGATTTCGAGGTCGCGCGCGGCGAGGTGATGGCCTTGGTCGGCGACAACGGCGCGGGAAAATCGACCCTGATGAAGATCCTCGCGGGAGCGCACGGCGCGGACGCCGGGGAATTCCTGCTCGACGGGAAACCCGTTTCAATCGACTCCCCGCGCGACGCGGTGTCGCTGGGCATTCAGGTCGTCTACCAGGATCTCGCGCTCTGCGGGAATTTGGACGTGGCCGCGAACCTCTCGCTCGGGTCCGAGCCGGTGAAGGAGGGCTGGGCCTTTCTGCCGAGGATCCTGCGCCCGCTCGACGACCTCGCGATGGAGATCGAGGCGCGCCGCGCGATCGAAAAACTGGAGGTCCGGACCCTGCGGTCGGTGCGCGCCAAGGTCGGCGGGCTGTCTGGCGGCCAGCGCCAGGCCATCGCGATCGCCCGGGCCGTGGGCGGCGACAGCACGGTCCTGCTGCTGGACGAGCCGACCGCCGCTCTCGGCGTGGCGCAAACCCGCCAGGTGCTGGATGTGGTCAAGCGTCTCCGCGAAACCAACCACGCGGTCGTCTACATCTCGCACAACATGCGGGACGTGTTCGAAGTGTCGGATCGGATCTGCGTGTTGCGCCACGGCGGCAACGTCGCCACCTGGCGCGCATCCGAGACTTCGCCGGACGAAATCGTGCTCGCGATGACCAGCGGCATGGAAAGGAGCGGTCGGAATGCGTCCTGACGCGCCGCCATCCCCGCTCGACCGGTTCCGGGCGCTGCTGGACACCCGGCTCGGATCGTTCCTTCCGGTCCTGTTCGCGCTGGCGGCGATCTGGCTGTATTTCGGCTTGGCGCGGCCCATGTTCGACGTCGCGGTCGGAACGGAGGACGAATTCCGCTCGATTTTCCTGAGCCCGCGCAACATCCACAATCTGTTCATGCAATCCGCCGTGATCGCGACCCTGGCGGTCGGAATCACTGTGGCTCTGCTTCTTGGCGAAATCGACCTTTCGGCGGCGGCGACCGCGGGCGTTTGCGCCGCGCTCCTGGGCGTCCTCGTGCTTGCGGGAATTCCGGGCTGGATCGCCTGCCTGACCGTGATCGCCGTCGGCGTCGTCATGGGAACCGCTCAGGGACTACTCGTCGCCTACGTCGGCATTCCGTCCTTCGTCGTCACCCTCGCCGGGCTGCTGGGCTACCAAGGGTTGATGCAGAAGATCCTCCCGACGGGAAACCTGAACGTCGGCGATCCCTTCGTTCGGGGATTCGCCCGGGTTCTCATTCCGGATTTCTGGGGAGTGGTCCTGGGCCTGGGCTGCGTCGCCGCCTACGCCTATTTCGCCTTCCGCAAACGGGCGCGGCGGGCGGCCCTCGGCTTGGAGCGCGAATCGGCCGTGGCCCTCTGGGGACAGGTGCTCGCCTTTTCCACCATCGTGCTCGCCGTCATCCTTACTCTCAACGCCTACCGGTCTTTACCGCTTCTGCTGGTCCTGCTCGTCGGGATCACCGCGCTGCTGGGGTGGGTGACGACCTCGACCCCGTTCGGGCGTTCCCTGTTCGCCGCCGGTGGAAACGCGGAAAGCGCGCGGCGTGCCGGTTTCAAGGTCCGGCGCGTCCGCGCGGCGGCGTTCGGCGTCGTCGGAATGATGGCGGCCGTGGGCGGGATATTCGGGGCGTCGCGCTACGGGTCGGTTTCCTACACGGCCTTCGCCGGAGGCTCCCTCCTTCTCGAAGCGATCGGCGCGGCGGTGATCGGCGGCACCTCGCTCTTCGGCGGGCGCGGCTCCGTCTGGAACGCGATTCTCGGCGCGCTCGTCATCGGTTCCCTGGGCAACGGGTTGGATCTGACCGGGGCGAGCGCGGCCGACAAACTGATGGTCTCGGGCGCGATCCTGATTTTGGCGGTCGCCATCGACGCGCTGACGAGACCCGAAGCGGCGGGCGGTTAGGAGGACGGCATGAATTGGATCCAGTCCCCAGGGCGAACGGCGCGTCAGGGCGCGGCCCCGGATCGATTGATCCCGGCCGGCCCGGCCCGCGTCCATGTTTTGCCGTGCGGAACCGCCACCGCCGATGGTCGCGCCGCCACTTGTGATTCCGCCGCTCCGGTCGGGCCGCCCCCGACACGCCGCCCGGATCTGGGCGGCACGCGCCTGAGCAGCCGGCAACCGAATCGCCGGCACCCGAAGCGTCCGCGGTCGGGAGAACGGCGCGACAACGTTTCCGTCCCGGCGACGAACCGCGAGTCAGGCGCGACGCGAATTCGATTCGCCGCTGAGGATCCGGCCCGAGGCCATTCCGCCACACCGTTGACGCCTCCGCTCGCGCGCCGCCCGAAACGGAGAAGGCCGCGGTCGGGAGGACGGCGCGACACCGATCCCGTCCCGGCGACGAACCGCGTGCCAGGCGCGACGCGTCGTCGATTCACCGCTGAAAATCCGAACCGAGGCCATTCCTCCACACCGATGGCTCCTCGGCCCGCGCGCCGCCAGAAGCGGGAACGGCCGCGGTCGGGAGGACGGCGCGACACCGATCCCGTCCCGGCGACGAACCGTGTGTCAGGCGCGACGCGGCGTCGATTCGCCGCTGAAAATCCGAACCGAGGCCATTCCTCCACACCGATGGCTCCTCGGCCCGCGCGCCGCCCGAAGCGGGAACGGCCGCGGTCGGGAGGGTGGCGCGACACCGATCCCGTCCAGGCGACGAATCGCGTGTCA
>JANQKA010000637.1 GCA_028281405.1 Hasllibacter sp.
TGGAGGAAAATCCGCCTCCATCGCAAGCGGGACGCCGGGCCGGCGAGGCCCCCGTACGCCGGGATGCAAGCGGTTTCACGGAGCCCGGGCTTTCAATCCGACACGGGCGGCCCGGACACTGGACCGCGTGTTCGGGGGATTCCGTCCTGCGCGTGGACCCCCGCGACCAGTCGCGGCGTCGGATTCACGGACATTCAAATGCGCGGGAGCGACCTTGCGGGTGGACGGGGCGTGCGATACATCCCCGGCGCGTTCATATTGGGAGTCGGAGAAAAATCGGTGGCCAAAAGCATAATGCTTGGCGGTTTGGCCGCCGCTGTCTCCCTAACGATCCTCGCGGCCTGCGCCGAACCAAACACCCCCCAGGACGCCGAAACCCTGACCGCCAGCGAACGAAGGGTGGAGGAGCGGCTCCGGGCCAACGGCATCATTCCGCCGGAGGACCGCGAAACCATATTCGATCTCTTCCGGCCGAACGAGGATCCGAATGTCACCGTGGAGGTGAACAAATACATTTGGGCGGCGGCCTTGGATGTTCTGGACTTCCTGCCTTTGAAGGCGGTCGACCCGTTCACCGGCGTCATCGTCACCGATTACGGAGTTCCGCCGGGCGGGAAGCGGTCCTGGCGCGCGTTGGTCCTTGTGAACGATCCGGCGCTCGACGCGCGTTCCCTCAGGGTCGCGCTGGTGTCCGGCGACGGTCGGACCGCGGCGGAGGGCACCACTCGGGAGGTCGAGAACGCGATTCTCACCCGCGCCCGTCAGCTTCGAATCCTGGACGACAACCTCTGACGCGCCCGCCGGGAAGCCGCCGCGCTCCGTTCGTTCGCCCCGCGGCCCGGCCGGTTTCCCGCCGCGGATTCCCCGTCACGCCGCGCACTCGATCCAGTCATTCCAACCAAGATTTCGCGAGCGGACTCCCCGGGCCCGTCTGGCGCCGGGGGGCGCCCGGTCAAACCGACGCCCTCGCTCATGCGGACTCCCCGCGCGCGTCTGGCCGTTGCCCGGCATGGTCATCCGATTCCGCGGCGGCGCCCGGGCCTCCGGAAGGATTCACTGGTTTACGGGGAAGGCCGCGGCCGGCCTCCGTCCGGGCAAGGGTTCCGGGTGTGAACGACCGGTTCCGCGGGAAGCGCGGCACCGCCCGCCGGATGAAATCGACTTCCCGGGATTCCTTCGACCGGTCGCCGCCCGCGTTCGGGGCCGCGACGTGATCGACAAGTTCGGGGGCGGCGACCGGAGCCACCGGCCGATGGTCATCGGCCTCCGGGGATTCCCGCGGCCGGACGCCTCCCGCGCTCGGGCGCGGGGTGTCCTCGTCCGGTTCATGGGAGGAATTTGGCGCTACGGGCCGGATGACACCGGCTTCCGTGGATTCCCGGGCCGTTGTCCCCCGCTCCCGGGCGCGCGGAGTGAACGACCGATTCGTGAGTGGCAATCGGAGCCTCCGACCGGATGCCATCGGCTCCGGGGGATATTTATGGACCGCCGCCGCCCGCGCTCGGTTTCCCGGCGAAGACGACCAGCTTGGCGGCGAAACTCGTGGCCACCGGCGGGATGTCATTTGCTTCGGCGGATTCCCGCGGTCCGCCCCCGCCCGCGCTCGGGTTCCCCGCGTGATCGACAGGATCGGCGGCGGTTCCCGGCGCGGCCCGCCGGATGCCTTTGGCATCCGGGGATTCCTCCGGTCGGCCGTCTCCCGCGTTGGGAAGTCCGGCGAGACCGACCGGTTTGACGACGAAACCCGGCGCCTCCGGCCCACTGTCTTCGGCATCGGCGGATTCCCGC
>JANQKA010000666.1 GCA_028281405.1 Hasllibacter sp.
GGCGTTTTACTCCTAAGCCGCGCCGCGTATTCACGCCGTCGCGTTCCCCGCCACCTCTGATGCGGGAGCGGCCGCGCGTGGATAATGGACGTGGGGAGTGCCGGCGGCGTCGATGGAAGTGGCTCCAATTGCGCGCTCGGGGATTCGCGGTGTCACTTTGTGTGGTGGTGGGCGATTCCCGTGGAGAGCGGGATTGGGAATTGGCGGCCGCTGGCCTCGGTCGGACAAGTCTCGACGGGCCCGTGCCCACGGATCTCGGCGGGCCCGTGCCCACGTAGGGACTGAACGATTTTGTGGTTTCAGCGGCGGAGGAAGGGTCACGCGCGCTTGGAAATGATGAATCCGTCGCGCACGTATTCATTGATTCTCGATTATTGGCGTTACGGAACCGTGTCTGGCGATTTCTGGACCTCGGGAGAGGGAATGGAACCTCTTTGAGCGGAAATTCCACCGGTTCGCTTCCTCGGGGAGAGCGCGGCGGACGGCGCGGCCATGCCCGAACCGCCACGGTTCTCGGATTTCGGACGGATCTCGAAAATTTCCCGAAGACTGGGGGGATGCGTACAACGGGGAGCGGACGCGCGGCCGCCTTGTCAAACTTCCGCAGGAGGTGTACGTGGTCACGTTGGAGGAGATGGCGACTGAAGAGGATGACCGGGTGCGGGGAGAGGGAGGATGCGACGGTCGCCTCATCCCGGGACGCGGAACCGCCGACGGCCCGGGCCGAGGCCAAATGAGAACATTTTCGGTTTCGAATGCGACAAATTAGGGACATGTCAATGGCGGATTCAATTCCCGCGCGCCGTCTGACGCCGATCCTGTCGGGGTCCGATTCCACGGTCGACGCCTTCCCGGCCTTCGGCCGCGGACCCCGGGATTGGGACCTCCGCGCGCGCGCGCGCCACGTTTCGCCCACGCCTACTCCGCCGACGCCACCGCCTGCGACAGATTTGGACTTCACCGCGATTTCGCGCCACGCCGGGTGTCGCCGAAGCCGGAGAGCCACCTCCGGGGACGCGCGGTGATCCGCCTCGTCCAACGCGATCTCGGGCTCGCGGTGAGGGCGGGGGGAGGCTTCGGCCTCGGCCTCGCGTTTTTCCTCATTCTCTCGGTCCTGGTTCCCTTCGGCGTGGGGCCGGAATCCGGTGTGCTCGCGCGGATCGCGCCCGGGATACTCTGGGTCGGCGCCCTCCTGGCATGTCTGCTGTCGCTGGACCGTGTTTTCGCGTTGGATCACGAGGACGGATCCCTCGACCTGCTCGCCACTGCCCCGATCCCGATGGAGGGCGTGGTGATCGCCAAGGCGGTGGCGCATTGGATCGCCACGGGGCTGCCGCTTACCCTCTCGGCGGCGCCGTTGGGCTTCCTGTTGAACTTGCCCGCCTCCGCGTTTCCCTGGCTGATTCTGAGCCTATTCGCCGGAACACCGGCCTTGTCGATGATTGGAACCTTCGGCGCCGCCCTGACGGTGGGAATCAAAAGGGGAGGACTTTTGTTGTCGCTTTTGGTGCTGCCCCTCTACGTTCCGACGTTGATTTTCGGCGCGGAGGCGGCTCGGCGGGGCGCGGAGGGCGCGGACGCGTCGACTCCGCTGCTGATGCTCGTCGGAATCACGCTGGGCTGTGTCGCGGTCCTGCCGTTCGCGGCGTCGGGAGCGTTGAGGGTCAATCTTCGGTGAGAGGCGCGGCGGCGTGCTTGCGGCGGCGTGGGGGTGGTTCTAAATCCGCGGCCATGTCCTTTTGGGAATTCGCCAATCCGACGAGGTTCATGGGCTGGACCGGCGCCGCTCTGCCGTGGCTCTCGGCCCTGACCGCGCTGTTCCTGCTCGTTGGGTTGGCGTGGGGCTTTTTCCTGACGCCCGACGCCGAGCGGTTCGAATCCACCGTGAAAATCATGTTCGTCCACGTTCCATCGGCTTTGATGGCGATCAACGGGTGGCTGATGATGCTCGCCGCGTCGCTGATCTGGATCGTGCGGCGCCATCACGTGTCCGTCCTCGCGGCGCGGGCCGCGGCTCCGGTGGGCATGGCCATGACGCTGATCGCTCTCGTCACGGGGGCGCTTTGGGGGCAGCCGATGTGGGGGACGTGGTGGGCGTGGGATCCGCGCCTGACCTCGTTCCTGATCCTCTTTCTGTTCTACCTCGGCTACATCGCCCTTTGGGAGGCCGTCGAAACGCCCGACGCGGCCGCCGACCTCACGTCGGTTCTGTGCATGGTGGGATCGGTGTTCGCCGTTCTGAGCCGCTACGCGGTGAATTTTTGGAGCCAAGGCCTGCATCAGGGGGCCAGCCTGAGCCTCGACAAGGAGGAGAACGTGGCGGACGTGTTCTATTTTCCGCTGTTGGCCTGCATGGCCGGGTTCGCGCTTCTTTTCGTCACCCTGACGCTGGCCCGGACGCGGACGGAAATCCGGGAGCGCAGGCTCGGGGCCATCGAGGCGCGGGAGCGGGCGGCGTGATGGTGGATCTCGGGAAATACGCCGTGTCGGTGCTCGGCTCATATGGGGCCACGCTTGGAATCCTCGTGGTTTTGATCGGGCTGACCTGGCTTCGGTCCCGGCGGACGAAGGCGCGGCTGGAGAAGGCGGAGGCGCGCCGTGGCTAGGTGGCTGATGTTCCTTCCGCCGCTGATTTTCGCGGGATTCGCCGGAATGGCCTGGTGGGGAATGCAGCGCGGCGGCGGCGAGGAACTGCCGTCGACGATGATCGGTCTCGCGGCTCCCGGCATCCGGGCCGCGCCTTTGGGCGACCACGCGACGTTTTCGGCGGCGGACCTCGCGGGGGGCGGCCTGAAACTGGTGAATTTCTGGGCGTCCTGGTGTCCGCCGTGCCGCGCCGAGCATCCGAATCTGGAGGCCCTGTCCGCGCATTTGCCGATCTATGGAGTCAACAAGGACGACAGGGACGGGAACGCGCTGGCGTTTCTCGCCGAACTGGGAAATCCCTACGTGGCGCTGACCAACGACGACACGCGGCAGAGCATCGACTGGGGGGTTTACGGCTTGCCCGAGACTTTTCTGCTCGACGGGGATGGAACGATTCTGCACAGGGTCGCTGGTCCGTTGACGCGGCGGGTGATCGAATCCGACCTGGAACCCATTCTGCGGCGGAACGGCGTTCGGATTTCACTTCCGGGCCGGGAGGAGTGAATTCGACCGCGCGTATTCGATGGCGCGGTTCCAGTGT
>JANQKA010000702.1 GCA_028281405.1 Hasllibacter sp.
GGACACGCACCAATTCCCGCGCCGGTTTGGCGGGAACGGAGCGTGATCCGCGGGTTGGCTGAACGACAAATCGACATCCAGCGACCGAACGCGGGAACCTCCCGCCGGATCGCGCGCATCCAGTTCGGGGGAGGGCACGATAGGCAAAACGTTCCTCGTGGTATTGAGCGTGATCTCGAACCGGTCGGCGGGGCGGCGCGACATGTGACCGTGCGCCGCGCGGAAATCGATTCGTCGCGCCCAAGTGTAATGGGAGGTGAAATCGCGCACGGACATGCGATGTCCCGAGCCGGTCATCCCGACAGGATGAATATCCATCGAATTGGACGGCCTCCGCCGCGGCGTCGCTTCGACACGGCTCCCGGGCACCAAACGGGCGGCGGACCCGCTTTCCACGGGCGGCGAATCGTGCGCCGGTTCCCGAATCGCCTCCCCGCGCCGTGATTTGGCCGCCCGGCGCGGCGAACCGGAGTCCGCCGCCGCTCCGTCAGGATCGGGCGTCGTCGGGCCGCCTCAACGAGAACACCTCGCGGACCGCGCAGTAGTCGTGGTAGCCGAGACGCGCGAGCGGTTCGTATTTCGTGTAGTCCACCAACCCATCCTTCAGCACGGAGTCGTCGATGTGGATCCCGACGACCTCCCCGATGACGATGTGATTCGCCTCTCCGCGCGCGCGGACCAGTTCGACGACCCGGCACTCCAGGGAAGCGGGCGCCGCCTTCACCCTGGAGCAGGCGATGACCTCGCATTCGGCCTTTTCGATGCCGGCGTGCCGGAACTCGTCCACCTCCGCCGGAAGCGTCTCGGAGGTGGCGTTCATCGCGTCCCGCAGGGCGAGGCCGACGATGTTGACGCAGAACACGCCCGTCTCGCGGATGTTGGACACGCTGTCCTTCGTGCCGTCCCGGTCGTCCTTCGTGCTGGTGGACGAGAACATCACCTGGGGCGGAACGTAGGCCACCGCGTTGAAGAAGGAGTAGGGGGCGAGGTTTTCGGCCCCGCTTTCGCCGCGCGTCGAAATCCAACCGATGGGCCGCGGCGAGACGATCGCGTTGAACGGGTTGTGCGGAAGGCCGTGTCCGTCGGCCGGTCTGTAGAACATCGAGAGTCCCCCTGGTGCTGTTTGGCGCGGATTTAGCGCCGTGATACGCCGCCCGCCAATCGGCGGCGGAGGAATTGATGTATCGGATGGAGGTCGAGACCCCGGACGACTGGTGGGAGGTCGAGGCGCTGTTCGACCTTTGCTTCGCGCCCGGGCGCGGCGCGCTGTCCTCGTACAGGTTGAGGGACGGCGTCGAGCCTGTCGCCGACCTCTGCCGCGTGGCCCGGGACGTCGACGGAATCCTCGCCGGGGCGATCCGCTATTGGCCCGTACGCGTGGGGGAAACCGGCGACGCGCTGCTGCTCGGCCCGATTGCCGTCCACCCCACGCGCCAGGGAGAGGGACTAGGAGCCCTGCTGATCCGCGACACGCTCGACAGGGCGCGGGCGGGCGGCGCGTCTCGGGTCATCCTGATCGGGGACGCCCCGTACTACGCCCGATTCGGCTTCGCGGCGCTACCCGGGGTCACCTTTCCGCCGCCGACGAATCCCGACCGTGTGCTTGGATTGCCGCTCGTTCCGGATGGGTGGAGCGGGGTTTCGGGGCCTGTAGGGCCGCATGAACGGTCCCGGCCCGGATGAAGGCGACGGGGATCGCCCGCTCCGTCCCCGCCCCCCACACGACCGGGTGAGGTGATCGCCGGGCGGGTGTTCCC
>JANQKA010000725.1 GCA_028281405.1 Hasllibacter sp.
CAGGGTGAACTCGTCGGTGTGGCAGATGCCGGTGGCCTTGATCTCCACCATGACCTCTCCGGCGCGGGGGCCGTCGAGGTTCACCTCCATGATTTCGAGAGGTTTTCCCGCGGCGGTCGCCACGGCGGCACGGGTTTTCATCCATCGTCTCCCTCTTGCTGATTCGACCGGAGTTTTCGCCACTCGTTCGCGGAACGCAAGTGGGTTCGAAAGCGGGTCGGTGGTTGGGAGCCGATTCCGCTCAGCCGGGGAGCCGGCCACAGCCTTTTCGGGATGGGAAGCCGCCGATGGCGGGCCGATTGGGTAGGCGGGTCAGTGGGTCTCGGCCTGGTTGACGCCCGACCAGGCGTCCACCACGAGCGGGACGGAAATGTCCAGAAGGGGCGGGCCGCACCCTCCTTAGCGACGCGAACGTCGACACGGTCCTCTTCGACAACGTAGATGATCTCGTCGTGTACCTGCGGGAACATGTCGGCGGAAAGATCCTTTATCGCCACCGGCATGCGTTTCATGGCGCGGTGGATGATGCCAGCGGACGTTGCTTGGATCGGCGCGTTGATGGCGGCTAGATGCGCGAAATCGCGGTCGGGCACTTGGCCTTGATTTCGGGCGTGTGGATGCGGTGTCCGAACAGCGTTGCGGCTCGAGGGTGGTTCCGCGCGAAGGTGAGGTGTTCTTCATGCGGGCGGATACCGAACCCCGCGGCATGGGCGTCGTTTTCGAAGTCTGGGGTTGCCGGGCGGCGAGCGGGAAACTGAACAGCCAACAGATCAAGAATATACGGGTACCCCACTTCCGGGAAAGTCAGCTGGATATTTCTGCGGGCCGGGTTTCCAGGCTACCGTTCCTGATCGTGGAGGTCCGACTCGACCGCTTGCGCCGGTGCGGAAATAATATAGGATCGAGCAACCCTGAGGCGAGGAAGCTCTTCATGCGCTCGACGCTTGCACGATGGCGTTTGCCGCACCAATGCGGGGGCGCACCCGCACCTGCGAGTGCGATCCGAGCGTTTCGAACGACGCGGTTGCGCCACGCGGCGAGACGCCACGTCGAAATTGCTTCCACCCGCCAAGCGCGTGAAGGGAAGATGCTCCGTGGGGCCTCCCTCGCAACCAGCTTCGCAGTTGTGCCCTTGCTGGAAGCTTGGCCCCGGCGTTGCACGGGATGGGAATCCGGCCATCTGGCTCTCCGGAGCGGGCCGGCAACGGTTGCCGGGCCGGAATTGGTGACCGGGACGGAGGATCGGACCTTGGATCGGGGTGAGAGCGGGCCGGTCGCCCGCTCCCTCCCATCGGACGAGGATGTGACGCGCTCCAAGGGTTTTCGTCTTCGAATTCCGGATGAGGAGGATTCCGCGCGCTGTGGGGTCGCCGTTGTGGGCCGCTCCGCGGAATTTGGAATCCATTCGAATTTTGTTCGCACACTGTCGCGATTCCCGGGAGTTGGGAGGAGGGCGTTGATGGAATCGGTCCACTTCAAAGGGCTTTTCGACTTGGTCCGCGGCGAATGTGGCGAAGAGAATTGGGTGCGCGTGACCGTTGGATGCATGGCCGTGTTGGAGATTTGCGGCGGCCATCACCGATTGGGAGGCTGACATGAAACGTTCCGCTCAATCCTTGGACGATAGGGGTGCCGCGACCTCGAAGTCCGTGAAGATACGGAATCATCCATCGAAGAACGCCGGTATTCGAGAAGCGGAAAGTATTGCCGGTGATGGCGCGGCTCCCGTGGT
>JANQKA010000730.1 GCA_028281405.1 Hasllibacter sp.
AACGGAAACGGCGGATTCCAAGTGCTTCGACCGCCACCGCCGTTCCGACCTTCCGGAGACTCCGCGATGGTGACGGTTGCGGCGGATGAAAGGCTTCCGGGGCGCATGCGCACCGTCGGACTCCGGAACGGGATCTCGGCGACTGCGTCGGAGTCCATCCACGCCTCCGAATTTCTGTCCTTGATCTTGCTCATCGCCAGCGTGGCGTTGAGCCGCCGAAGCCGGAACCGTCGGGAGACGCTGTCGCGCTCGACGCCCTCCAGAGGGCGGCACGATCGATCCCCCGGCGTGACACGGCCCGCGGGATCGACAATTGGTTCCCGTCCCCGCCGGTCCCGCGGAGGGAGAACACGGGACGGACGCCCGGCGCTCCTTCCGTCCCGGCCTCCGCGTGGTTCATTCGATCGGTTCCAGGGAGCGCTCCAAATGTTCCCGAAGGTGGGCGTGTTGCGAAGGCAGTTTCAACTCTTCGCCGAGATGCGCCGAATCCTCGTCCCTGTCGAAGCCGGGCTCGTTGGTGGCCACTTCGAACAGCACGCCTCCCGGCGCGCGGAAGTAGATCGCCCAGAAATAATCCCGGTCGATCACCGGCGTCACCTGATGGCCGGTGTCCATCAGCGCCTTGCGGACCTCGAGCTGCGCGTCGCGGTTTTCCACGGCGAAGGCGATGTGGTGGACCGACCCGGCGCCCTGCCCCGCGGGAGGCGCGTCCGGCAGGGTTTCGATATCGATCACCCGGGCCGCTCCGCCGTCCGGAATTTGGAACCGGGTGAGGCCGCCATCGGAATCCACCTCCTCGTACCCCATGAACTTCAGGAGCTCGGCGGTGGCCCCGCGATCGTTCAGCCGCATGGTGGCGGAGTGGAAACCGCGGATCGCCATGTCGCCGGACACGCCCCCTCCGGTCCACGGAGGGCGGTCGTCGTCGGCTTCGACCAAGGCGAAACGCTCGCCGTCCGGGCCGTCGAAGCCGAGGCGGGTTTCGCCGAAGGCGGTCTCACGGGCGACGTTGCCGACGCCCCGGGAGGCGAGCCGGTCCGCCCACGCGCCGGAACTTCCCCTGGGCACCGCGAACGCGGTTGACCCGACCTCTCCCGCTCCCCTGGGCGCGGGCGCGCTGCCGGGAAAGGGGAAGTAGGTCATGACCGTTCCCGGCGCGCCCGTCCCGTCACCGTAGTAGAGGTGGTAGACCTCGGGCGCGTCGAAGTTGACGGTTTTCTTGACGCGTCGCAGTCCGAGAGCGTCGGTGAAGAATCGGTTGTTAACGCGGGCCCCTGAGGCCAGCGAGGTGACGTGGTGCAATCCTTTGATCTGCTCGAGCATGACGGGTCTCCAATGTTGCCGCCCCGCCAAATAGTCCGCGCGCTCAAGCGGATAAACACGCGCGGGCGCACGGCGTCCGCGCATGAGCGCGCATGGAGCGCCGGCGGTTTCAATGGAATCGGTGGCGCAAGCCGAGTGAAGTTCAACGCGAACCGTTGTGCGCGCCGACATCCATCGTCAACCGATGCGGTATGAACACCCAATTCGCCGACGCTCCATCGCCCGCGGCTCAACGGCCACAACCGGCTCAACGGATCCGCGGATTGGCGGGCCAGCGGGACAGCCGGCTCCGTGGGTCGGCCCGCTTCGCGGAATTGCGGGTCGGCGGGACAGCCGGCTCCGCGGATTGGCGGGTCAACGGGGCAGCCGGCTCTGTGGGTCGGCCCACTCCGTGGATTGCGGGTTAGCGGGACAGCAGGCTCCGCAGGTCGGCAGGATCCGCGGATTGGCGGGTTGGCGGGACAGCCGGTTCCGAGGGTCGACCGGCTCCGTGGATTGCGGGTCGGCGGGACAGCAGGTTCCGCGGGTTGGCCGGCTCCGCGGATTGGCGGGTCAACGGGGCAGCCGGCTCCGCGGGTCGGCCCACTCCGTGGATTGCGGGTTAGCGGGACAGCAGGCTCCGCGGGTCGGCCCGCTCCGTGGAATGGCGGGTAAGCGGGACAGCCGGCTCCGTGGGTCGGCCAGCTCCGTGGATTTGCGGGTCGGCGGGAAAGCCTGCTCCGCGGGTCGGCCGGCTCCGTGGATTGGCGGGTCGGCGGGACAGCCAGCTCCGAGGGTCGGCCCGCTCCGTGGATTGGTGGGTCGGCGGGACAGCCGGCTCCGTGGGTCGGACGGCTCCTTGGATTGGCGGATCGGCGGGACAGCCTGCTCAGTGGGTCGGCCCACTCCGTGGAATGGCTGGTAAGCGGGACAGCCGGCTCCGTGAGTCGGCCAGCTCCGTGGATTTGCGGGTCGGCGGGACAGCCGGCTCTGCGGGTTGGCCGGCTCCGCGAATTGGCGGGTCAACGGGGCAGCCGGCTCCGCGGGTCGGTGGGACAGCAGGCTCAGTGGGTCGGCAGGATCCGCGGATTGGCGGACCGGCGGGACAGCCTGCTCAGTGGGTCGGCCATCTCCGTGGATTGCGGGTTAGCGGGACAGCCGGCTCCGCGGGTCGGCCGGCTCCGTGGATTGGCGGGTCGGCGGGACAGCCGGCTCTGTGGGTCGGCCCGCTCCGTGGATTGCGGGTTAGCGGGACAGCCGGATCCGAGGGTCGACCGGCTCCGTGGATTGGCGGGTCGGCGGGACAGCAGGCTCCGCGGGTTGGCCGGCTCCGCGGAATTGCGGGTCGGCGGGACTGCCGGCTACGTGGGTCGGCCCGCTCCGTGGATTGGCGGATCGGCGGGACAGCCGGCTACGTGGGTCGGCCCGCTCCGTGGAATGGCGGGAAAGCGGGACAGCCGGCTCCGCGGGTTGGCAGGTTCCATGGGTTTGCGGGTCGGCGGGACAGCCGGCATCGCCGCCCCGACTGTTCCACGGCCCTTCCCCGTCATCGGCGGGATGGTCAGGCCGCTTCCGGCCATCCGGACACGGATTTGACCTCGAGGAACTCGTCCAAACCCCAAACGCCTCCCTCGCGCCCATTGCCGGACGCCTTCATGCCGCCGAAGGGCGCGCCCGCCCCGCGGGACTGGCCGTTCATCTCCACCATGCCCGAACGGAGCGCCCTCGCCATGCGCTTCAGCTTCGCGCCGTCGGACGACTGGACGTAGTTGGTCAGGCCATATGGCGTATCGTTGGCGATCCGGACGGCCTCGTCCTCGCCTTCGAAGGGGATGATCGACAGCACCGGACCGAATATCTCCTCCCGGGCGATCGTCATGTCGTTCGTGACGTCGGCGAACACCGTAGGCCGGACGTAATAGCCCCGGTTGGTTCCCTCGGGGCGTCCCGGCCCGCCGGCGACGAGCCGCGCGCCCTCCTGGATTCCCTTCCCGATCAAATCCTGGATCTTGTCGAACTGAACCTTGGAGACGACCGGCCCCATGTGGCGGCCCTCTTGATCGGTCGGGCCGACCCGCACCTTTTCCGCGGCGGCCTTCGCGGTTTCCACGGCGTCTTCGTAGATCGGGCGCTCCACGAGCATGCGGGTGGGCGCGTTGCAGGACTGCCCCGTGTTGTTCATGCAATGCAGAACGCCGCGCTTGACCGCCTTTTCGTCCGCGTCGGCGAAGATGACGTTCGCGCCCTTGCCGCCAAGTTCCAGGCTGACCCGCTTGAGCGTGTCCGCCGCGGCCTTGGATATCGCGATGCCCGCCCGGGTGGATCCGGTGAAGGACACCATGTCCACGCCGGGGTGCGCGGACAGCATGGATCCGACTCCCGCGCCGTCGCCGTTCACGAGGTTGAACACCCCCGCGGGGACGCCCGCGGCGTCCATGATCTCCGCGAACACGAGGGACGAGAGCGGCGCGATTTCTGAGGGCTTCAGGACGCAGGTGTTTCCGGTCGCGATGGCCGGAATGACCTTCAGCGTGACCTGGTTCATCGGCCAGTTCCAAGGCGTGATCATGGCGCACACGCCGATCGGTTCCATCGCGATGCGGTCGTTCGGCGCGTGGGGGCCGAGCGGGCGCACATGCTCGAATTCCCCGTAGGCGCGGATGAAATTCTTGATGTGTCCCGCGCCCGCCGGAACCTGCTGCAGGCGGGCGAGGTCGATCGGCGCCCCCATTTCCGAGCTGATCGCCCTCGCCATGTCCTCTTCGCGCTTGCCGTATTCCTCGAGGACGCGCCGGATCAGGTCGAGACGCTCGTCGCGCGTGGTCCGCGACCAGCTTTCGAAGGCGCGCCCCGCCGCCGCGACGGCGGCGTCGGTGTCGGCCGCGCTTCCAAGCGAGATGACCGCGCAGGCCTCCTCGGTCGACGGGTCGATGACCTCGCGGTCGTTGGCGGCGGACGGCGCGGTCCAGGCGCCGTCGATGTAGAAGTCGCGTTTCTCGATCATATCGGCCTCCGATTCGGTGTCCGGCAACCCCTGCCATCCAACCGACCCGGGCGCAAGGGCGTGGAACCGGTCACCGGTGGCGAGTTCTTCCCCGCCGGATTGCCTTGCCTTTCCCCGCCGGAAAACCGTTGGGATTCGCGGCGCGACAACGGAAATGGAATTTCGGCAACCGCTGTCGGGGCAGATCCCAGCGCAACTCCGAAAAGGACGGAACCCGGTCGCGACCACGGGAGCATCGCCACGCCGCGCCAACCTCCGTCGAACCCGCCGCAATGGTCGGCTTCCGCGACCGAAACGGGCGTCCCCGAGACACCGCATCCTCTTCCAAGTAGCCACGCCCGTTCCTCGCGGATCGTCGCCTCGCGGAAACCTCCGGACGCCACACCCGGCGAGCTTCCAGAAAAGCCAGCGAGAGACGCCGTTCACCGCTCCGTCTCCATTGGGATGCGATGGCGCCCGGAGCGGTCTTGTTCTTGATCAGCCCGGTTGGGGCGCCAACGGAATTTTTTGCGGAATGGGGCGAGCGCGAATCGCCCGGCTTCGAAACCAAGATACGTCCCTTCGCCTAGTACGTCACCGACTCCGGTTTCCGCCGCGCCCTTGACACCGACGACCGCGCTGCACTGACGAACCCGGAAAATGAACCGAATCGTAGGATCGCCGCGCCACGGGGATGCGGTTGGAGGCGCCGGAAATCCCGCAGTGAAGGTCTTGCATCTCCCGCAGCATTGCGCGAGGATGGCATGAATACTGTTAAACTGGCCATATAACCGGAGTGGAAGGAAAATGTGGATGCTGAATTTCGCGGAAAGGCGGCTCGCCGCGGCGTCAGGCTATTCGGCGCCGGGCGTGCGCCGTAACCTCTCCCGCCCGGGAAAAGCTCCAACGGATTGGCGGAGTCGCAGCAGACCCCCATGGTTATCGGATTTCGTCCCGCTTCCTGGATACGGAGAGCCAGCCTTCCGGCATGGCCATCGCCCGGGCCATTGTTGGGTCGGTCCAGCCCGGACCAGTGGAATTCGTGCGCCGGATAATCACAGCCCAAATGGCGGTGTCACGATGGACGGGGCAGGGCCGCCGGGTTGCCGAATAGCGGGTTTCAATGGGAACCGTCACCACGCGGTGTCGCCCGATTCACGTTCGGCCTCGGGCAAAATCTCCGCGGGCCTCGCGGCGGCGGACACGATGTGCGGCCATGTATACGCAGGGATTGATTCCTCCGCGCGCGCGGGCGGTGCGGAAGACGGAAATACCGTCGAGCCCATTTCGGCCCTCCCTTGTGCCGGAAGCCACGGGAAGGCCGGGAACCGCGAATCGAATACGCACGATTCGGAAAACGGTCGAATCAGTGTTGGACGGGGTTCGCATGTGCTAACAATGAGAGGCGACGGGGTGGAATTAGCCGATGGAGCTTCACAGTCATTCAAACGAGGTGATACGGCGACCTTTTATCGCGCTTCCAACCAGTCCCGTGGCGGATGTCGAAGTCTTCCGAGAACGCGTCGAATTGCCGTACGTCCCTTTGCTTCGGGGAATGACGGAGTCGAATCGGTCGGGAACATTGGCGCGAACCGTGCTCCGACCTGGAAGAGCCGAGGTTGCTCGCCCACCACTCCCCGACCCCGGCAGCCTGAACAATTAAATCGCCCGGCCGCCGACAACGAACGATTGAAGGCTCGGGACTCCCACATCCACTTCGAACCACCGGTTGTTGACGGGAGAGCAAAAAGATGAGAAATGGCAAAACCGTCCGCGGCAAAAAGCCTGGCCCAATCCGGGACAACACGATCCGAGTCAAAAACCTAGGTCCGATCCGGGATGCCGAAGTGACCCTGCGCGACTTGACGGTTCTCGTTGGACCGCAAGCGAGCGGCAAGAGCATTTTCCTGCAGACGCTCAAGATTCTCTTGGACCGTGGACATATATTCGCGACCCTGCGAGAAAATGGAACCGTGATCGAGGATCATCCATGGGCTTTCATGCACTGCTACTACGGTCGCGGCCTTTCCGAAATGTTGGAAGACTCCCCAACCGCAATTTGGCGAGGGGAGCGGCACGAAATGAGCGATTTTGTTGATTATGGGAGACCCAAACCGGGCATGATCGAAAGTCTATTCTACATTCCCGCTCAGCGCGTGACGAGTTTGGATGGAGGCGCAACACGGACTTTCGGTAGTTTTAGATTCGGGGATCCATATGTATTGCGTCACTTCGCAAATCGGGTTCACACAATGCTGCACAACGAATTGGGTTTCCAACGGCAAATTTTCCCCGCGCTCAACCGCCTGAACAAGACGCTGAGGGAGCCGATATCGGCGCATCTATTCCGCGGTGCGAAATTGATGCATGAAACGGTGGACTTCAGAATGGAGCTCACGCTTAGAGTTGACGATTCCAAGGAGGGTATTTCGTATCTTGCCTGGTCCGCCGGACAAAGAGAATTCGTCCCCCTGCTGCTCGGTCTTTATTGGCTCTGTCCCGCCGGTTCGGTTTCCCGGCGGGACGCCATCGAATGGGTGGTCATAGAAGAACCAGAAATGGGTTTGCACCCGCGCGCGATTTCGGCGTTCCTGTTGATGGTGCTCGAGTTGATGAGGCGAGGATACAAGGTGATAATATCCACTCACTCGACCTCAACCCTTGATTTGATTTGGGTGATACGCAGGATTATTGAATGCGGCGGCGGCGAGGGCGACGTTAGAGATCTATTCGAAATACGCTCCAACCCAATTTCCAAGAAAATCGCCGAGGCGTCACTTGAAAAGAAATATGCGGTATACTTCTTCGACGGCGGTGATGCAACGGACATTTCATCCCTAGACCCTGGGGATGAGAATGATGCCATATCCGAATGGGGAGGTTTGACTGGATTTTCCAGCCGCTCCGCCGACGTGGTCACGAAAGTCGTCAACAGGCGATTCTTCAGGGATTCAAAATGAAGCAGATCAATTTCGAGAAAGCGGCGGTTGCCGCGGGGCTTGGTTTACGCGCCGGAAAGCAGGCCCTCAAATCCGAGCACAAGGATTGTTTAGGTGTCTCCGGCGGCGTAAAATACACCGGAAGTGTCGATCTCGATCGGGACTTCAAGAATCGTGATCCCAGCGCAAGCCGTTGGGACTATGGAGTCGGATTCAATGATGGCAAAGAATTTGTTTTTTGGATTGAAGTACATTCCGCGAGTAGATCCGATGATTATAAAAGCATGGAGAAAAAGCTTTCATGGTTGCAATACAAACTGAATTCTCCCGAATTCAGAGATCTAAAGCAACTTACGGAGGCGTCTTCCGAAAATGGAGAAAAACCGTTCAAGTGGGTGTCCGTTGGAAAAGTTGAAATCACAAGGAACGATAAATACCGAAAGCGGTTGGCAGATCGGGGATTGGATTTTCCGACAAGAAAATTGCGTGTAACTCCGAGGCGCGGTTCCCGCTCCCATTCAAACCGGATTTAACGAACAATCATTCGGTTGGGGAGGGAGCGTCGCCACTGACAATCGCGGAGCAGACCCGCCTTAATCCGGGATTGGCGGGGACTGGAGACCGGATGCGTGTTTGAAAATCCGCAATTCTATCACTCCCGCACGGCGGGTGGAGATATTGGCATGGTTCCGAATCGGCGTTTATGGGTGGATGACATGGTGTGAGCTCAGGGAATCATCATTTTACGGATCAGACGAAGATATAGTCCACGTCTACTTTCGGCGTGGTATTCGCAGCAATTTCAAGAGTCAGCAACGCGTTACTGAATTCAAACACGAAGTTCCTGTTTGTGTCGAATTCCGCACGGATAAGGTCGTTCGAAGAGAGGCCATGAAATTCTATCACATCGTCTCCCACTTCGAAATTCTGGATACGTGTTTCCCCCGAATCATCATGCACCACAAATGTCACAAGATTTCCGAAGCTTTCAATAGTGTTGTTGGTTCCGTTTTCAATGGCAACTTTGGATCCTGTACTAGCCAGAAAATCTTCCCCGCGCTCGATGGTTACCTTGTTTCCTGTTCCAGATATCGAAATATTCCCGATTGCGTGAATTGAATTGTCACTTCCAGATATAAATATATTATTGTCGCCACTACTGTCGATAACCCAATTATCGTCTCCTTCAATGATGAAAGTGTCGCCTCCATGATCACCGTACAAAATGTTGCGTTCGCCAGCAGAGCTTATCGAGTCATCGCCGCTTCCCGCGGTTATCAGATTCCCGTCTCCATTGATTGTAATCGTGTTGTCCGCATTTCCGAGATGTCTCAGATTCTCGTCTCCCTGGATATCGAAGGCATGTGGGTCTTCGAAAAAAGCGTAGTGCTCGCCCTCCCTGATTGGACCTCCACCAACAACTTCAACAGTCAATGCCAACAATCCAGGAATCGATATCTCGGTATTGCCGGTGTTCCGCGTAACTGTGGCGTCATCCGAAGAGAAACCTCGCAATTCGATAAAGTCGACCTCCGGGTTGAAGTCGGTGATTCGATCCTCACCCGCGACGGGGTCGCGGTATGCCACGAAGTTGTCGCTTCCTCCGCCTCCGGTGAGCACGTTGTTCGCTGAATTTCCAATGATTCGGTCGTTGCCTTCCCCGCCAACGGCGTTCTCGATGACCGTACCAAGCGCGATGGAGATGTTGTGGGTGGCTTGGTTGTGGAACATGAATGATGTATGCCCCTCGTGCCTTCCCATAATGATGTTACCGTCCGCCAATTCAATCGCATAATCGAATTCGACATTTTGATGCGGCTTGACTTTCGCCAAATTTGGCATTATCACATATTCACTTGGATGCTTTGACTCTCCAGGAATGTACGCGGGGTCTTCCATGAGAGAGACATTCGACCAAACCGCACCTTCCCAATTCTCCACTTTATGAATTTCCCGCGCGTATTTATCCGCGAAAAAAGCCCACCACAACCCCGAGAAATAACCCGCGATGGTGCGTCCCCCGGGATTTAGATCGATGACGGAATCGGATTCCCCTGAATGAACGAGAGTGTCATTTCCACCCCCATCCCATATGTTTTGAAAGACAGGGGTTCCGCTGGTGAAGAGGTATTCGGTGTCTCCTGAATTTGTGTCGGTTTCGGGCGTGTAGAGGTGTTGAATCGCGGCGATATCATATATACCCGGTCCAGTGGGATAGTGGGAAATGAAACTCGCGTGCTCCTGACTGTACAATTTGAGTGTTTCATTGAAAACGAAAGGAAGGCCTGAAACTAATTGATCTGTATTGTATGGCATGATGCTCTCCATCGGAGATTCCGTTAAGATTGAATCGGGACCGTCGACCAGACTCAGTACATGCAGGAGCTCGTGTGTGAATGTGGAGATTCCCCGCACCTGATCATGGAACCGGCCATACTGATCGACATAATCGGGGTCCAATGGAAAATAGATGTCGCCGACTTGTGCCCATTCTTCATGGAATTTGGTCTCCTTGGGTGAATATCCTCCACCGTGCCAAACAGGGTAGGCAAAACCAAGGGTTGATGTTCCCTCCTCCCCTACATCGGTTCTGAGTGGTCGTGAAATCGCGATATCTCCCCGATCCGTCAGCCCATTGTCCTCGACTTCACTGAAATCAAGTCCGATCAGACTATCGACATGATCGATTATTTCCCTAACCATGCGTTTTTCGGCATCGCTGAATTCCGAGGTGAGCGTTACGAAACTTCGTTCATCCGGGCCGCCGCCGTCCCGTTCTCCCACGTCAAGACGCGATCCAACGTCGAGAAATGACCACGTCACTTCGATTGGTTTGTTGAATTCTCCATCACCCGCCCAATGGCGCTCTTGACCGCTGACCAATTCATTCACGCCGTTTATGGAATTGTATAAATTCGATGGATCCATTCCCACGCCGTACCTGTCCGCGTTCGCGATCTGAAACGGAAGAGCCGTGGTCATGCCGGTTGGGAGCGGAGTGCCAATTCGGAATTGCGCCGAGTCCACGCCTTCACCGTCGCTTGCCGAAACATGTACAATCCAATGGCTTCCTCCGTATGTTGCCGGGAGATTGGATCCCGTCAAAATTCCATCTCTGAGAGAAAAAGGGAAGCGTGGATCCGCTTCCGATGATTCTTCCGGATCATGTCTGGGATGGATGGATCGTCCCATATCGTCCGAAATCACGAATTGATATCGAACATTATTCTCGTCCACCCCGTAATTTAGAATATCCGATGGATCGAATTCGAAATTCGACCCCACCCGCCATATTATGTCACCGGCGTCCGAGAGGATGTCGGAGGGTGAATTTTCAGATGTGATATTGATGTCGTGTGTCCCAGTGTAGCCGAATTCATCCATGGCCTCGACACGGATGACCAGATCTTCCGTTCCGGCGAATCTTCCGGCGATTGCACCTGTTTCCGGATTGTAGGCGAATCCGAGTTCGGGAAGTGTGGAATCCTTTTCGTTGGCAGACAGGACTGTTGCGCGGTATGTGATGTCGTGTCCTTCTGGATCGATGAATTCCCGGTCTCCAATGAACACGAAATTTGTCTCGAAGTCAAGCTGTCCGCTTGTCGATCCTGACGACATCGGACTTTCGTTGACATCAATGATGAAGGGTTGGAACAATTCTCCTCCATTTCCATCGGTCACGGTGAGTGTTCCCCTAATGTCGACGGAACCATTCATTGTACCTGTCAAATTATTTTCTTGGGAAATACCCAATCCGATGGATTCCAAACCGGATCCGTCTGGGAGTCTGGCGCTGATTGTTAATTCATCCCCGTCAGTATCGCCGAAGTGCTCCCACAAGTTGATTTGGTTCAAACCTTTAGTACCGCTGGTTATATCTGGTCCGAATCCGATTGGAATGCCATCGAAGGCGAGAAACCGTGGTACAATATCCAGCGAATTGGGCGCATCGTTTTCCCGAAGCAATCCGTCCACAAAAATATAAATGACGTCTTCGACGAATTCATGATCACCGCTTTTGGAATGGGACGCGGTTACCCAAATTTTCGCCAATCTTTCACCCGAAACCGGTGCGGTACCAGATATCACGCTTCCATTCACCATAAGGTAATCAGGAAGCTCCGAGATTGTGTATGTGATGTCGGCACCTTCCGGCGCATCGAACAAATCAGAGGCATCTACAATTATCGCGTCTCCGTGAGTGAACCTATTATAGGCACTTTCCTCGCTCTCGCTCAAGGTGATTAAAGCAGGGGGGTCTTCTTCCCCTTCAATCAGAACGACTGAAAACGTGCCATCGCTGAAGCGCACTCTTTCAATATTGACAAGCGTGTTCCGAACATTCTCGTCAGGGTTGTCGGACAGGCGCAGAACCTTTACCGTGGTGGTCCCTGAAGAACCGGTTCCGCGAGAAATATTGTAGTCGTCCCGCGCTCCGGCGAAAATCGCGGTATCCACTCCCGTTCCGCCATCCAAAATCCCATCGCTGAAATTCTCGATTAGATCGTCTCGATCCGTCGTCACGGCATCCGAGAGTTTCTCGTTTGAGATATTTTCATCACCTGAATCGCCAAGGTTTCCACCGTTCGTGTCGGTGCCGCCCGCATCGTTCGCGCCGGTGCCGTCCGCATCGTTCGAGCCGGTGCCGTCCGCATCGTTCGCGCCGGTGCCGCCCGCATCGTTCGAGCCGGTGCCGTCCGCATCGTTCGCGCCGGTGCCGCCCGCATCGTTCGCGCCGGTGCCGCCCGCATCGTTCGCGCCGGTGCCGCCCGCATCGTTCGAGCCGGTGCCGTCCGCATCGTTCGAGCCGGTGCCAACTGAATCGTTCGCGCCGGTGCCGCCCGCATCGTTCGCGCCGGTGCCGTCCGCATCGTTCGAGCCGGTGCCAACTGAATCGTTCGAGTTGACATTAATACTGATCAGGGCCACGGCGTCGTCGTAATCCCTGTCCGGGGTGTCGGAGGCGGTAATTTGGATTTGCGTCACCCCCTCGGCGATGGGGACGGTCCCCGAAATCGTGCTTCCGTTCACCACTAGGCCACTCAAGCCGGATACCATGTATTCGATCTCGGCATCTTCCGGGAAGTCAAACCAGTTGGAGGCATTTAACTCGATTGGGGATCCCGGCCCGTATCGCATGCTGGATGGCGCATTGGTGTTGAGCGTTGGCGGAGCGGGATCGTGGTAGTGTTGGACTAGGGATACGTCAGACAGTGTATCGCCATCGTCGAATCGCAGGTTTTCGATGTTTACCAGCTGGTTCCAGACCGGGGTGTCAGAGTTGTCGTATTCCCACAGGGCATTCACCACGACGGTTCCGGTCGTGTCGGTTCCGAGCCAGATCCGGTACTCGGCCCGATTGCCGGGGAGGATCGCGGTGTCGTCCCCGTCCAAACCATCCAAAATTCCGCCGTTGCCCCCTGTTATGAAATCGTCGCCTTCCGTCGGTACCGTGGTCGGGAGTTGCGCGGAGCGGGAGCCATTTGATGAAACATCTACCCCGCCGCCACCGCCACCGCAGCCCGACAAAGCGGCCATTGCGGCGACCAAGGTAGCTTCGGGACGGCGACGGGCACGCGTGGCGCTTGTCTGGACGAGTGTCATGCCTGTGCTCCTTGGGTCGCGGATCCGCGTGCGGGCGGATGTGGAGATCCAACTTCTCCCTTGAATTCTGGCGGGGCCATTTCACGATGTCAAAAGGTTTTTACCAATGAATCTCCGCGCCATGTTAGCTCTCCCCGGTCGCCGTATGCACGGCGGGGGTGGTCCGCGAGTGCTCGAGCCTGTGGCTTGTCGGAGTTTGCCAGTCCAATCGGGTACATCAACGAGCGCGCGTCATCGTCCGGGCCGAATTCCCTATGTTCGGCCGCCTTCCCTGCCTGATGGAGCCATGCGCCCACCCTGCCCCGGGACGGCGTGTCAACCCGGCCTTGCGCGCCAAGGCCAATTCCGCCGGGAGGCCGCGGGGATTGGAGATTGGCGGTTGATGCCACGGGAAGGGAGGCTGACCGCCCGCCTCCCGCCACGGCACCGCCAAATCCGAACTGGCGCACCGCCGCTTCGCGCCGACGCGCCTCGGCGGAGGGTGGCGGGCGGTAGGCCCGTCTTAAGCACAAGAACCCGGCCGGCTCAAACGCCGGG
>JANQKA010000789.1 GCA_028281405.1 Hasllibacter sp.
CTGCCCCAACCGAATCACCACGCCGGTGCGCTCCCCGGTCATCGTCTGCGACACCGTGTCGACGTCGACCCACTCATCGAACGTCCGGACGGGAAGAAATCCATCGGCTCCGGTTTCGTCGAGTTTCACGAACGCCCCCGCCTTCGAGAATCCGCTGATCCGCCCGGAGAAAGCGGCCCCCACCCTGTCGGCCAGGAAGGCCGCGACATAACGGTCGACCGTGTCCCGTTCCGCCGCCATCGACCGCCGCTCGGTTTCCGACACTTGCTGCGCCGTGGCGTCCAGAGCGCCGGCCTCCTGGTCCGTCAGCCCGTCGTCGCCCCAGCCGTGGGCCGCGATCAATGATCTGTGGACGATCAGATCCGCGTAGCGGCGGATCGGCGAGGTGAAGTGCGCGTAGTCGCCCAGCGCGAGCCCGAAGTGGCCGAAATTCTTCGGAGAGTAATATGCCTGCGACATCGACCGCAGCGTGGTCAGATTGATGAGCTCGTGGAATTCCGTGCCGCGGGCCGCCTCCAGAAGCTGGTTCAGGTGCCAGGTTTTCAGAACCCGCCCCTTCGCAAGAGTCAGTCCCGACGCCTGAGCGACCTGCCTGAGCGATTCGATCTTCTCGGGATCGGGCTCCTCGTGGACGCGGTAAAGCAGCTCCCGGCCCCGCGCCGCCAGTTCCTCCGCCGCGGCCACGTTGGCCATCACCATGAATTCCTCGATCAGGCGGTGCGCGTCCAACCGCGCCTTGAACGCGATCGATTTCACCGTCCCGTCCCCGTCCAACTCGATCCGGCGTTCCGGCAGATCCAAGTCCAGCGGCCGACGCTCCGCCCTCCCCCGCGCCAGCGCCGCGTAAGCGGCGTACAAAGGCTTGATCACCGTCTCCATCAGCGGCGCCGTGTTGTCGTTGCCCCTCCCGTCGAACGCGTCCTGCGTCTCCTCGTAGCTCAGCGACGCCGCCGACCGCATGAGTCCGCGGACGAACCGGTGGCCGATCTTCCGCCCGTCCTTGTCGATCACCATGCGCGCGACGATCACCGCGCGCGGCACACCCGCGCGCAGCGAGCAAAGATCGCCCGACAGCCGATCGGGCAGCATCGGCACGACCCGATCCGGAAAGTACGTGGAGTTTCCCCGCTGACGCGCCTCCCGGTCCAATTCCGAACCGGGGCGCACATGGTGGGCCACGTCCGCGATGGCGACCCACATCACGTGCCCTCCTTCGTTCGCCGGATCGTCGTCGGCCTGGGCCCAAACCGCGTCGTCGTGGTCACGGGCGTCCGCCGGGTCGATTGTGATCAGGGGCATGCCGCGCAAATCCTCGCGCCCCTTCAGCCCCGGGGGCTTCATCCGGTCCGCGGCCTCCATCACCCCGTCGGTGAATTCGTGCGGGATGCCGTGCTGGCGGATCGCGATCAGCGATACCGCGCCCGGCGACATCGGATCGCCGAATCTTCCCGTGATCCGACCCCGCGGTTCGGGCATGTATGAGGCGGGACCCGACGCCTCCGCCTCCACGAGTTCGCCGTCCTTCGCGCCTCCCGCCGCCCCCGGGCCCACCCGCCATTCCCTCCGTTCCCTCTTGTCGACCGGCAGGATGCGCCCACCCCCGGGCGTCTTGCGGAAAATCCCCAGAATCCGTCTTTGCGAGGGTCCGATCCGTTTGATCACCCGCCCGGCGTAGCCCTGTTCACCCCCATCCCCGCTGATCCGCGCGAGGACGCGGTCCCCCACTCCAAGCGCCCGGTCGCCTTTGCCCGGGGTCAGCGACACCCGCGGCGGTTCTCCATCGCCGCGCCACTCGATCGGCGTGGCGAAAATATCGCCGTTGGCGTCGGGCGCGTTCACCTCCAGCACCGTCACCGGCGGCAATTGGTCTGGATCGCGGTAGGTCCGGCGGCGTTTCTCGATTTGGCCCTCGTCCTCCATTTCCCTCAGCATCCGCTTCAGATCGATGCGGCGCGCGCCCTTCAATCCGAAGGCCTTGGCGATGTCCCGCTTCGAGGTGAGGGCCGGATTCTCGGCGATCCAATCGAGGATCTGCCGGCGGGACGGGAGTTCTGACATGACGCCGGTTCCTATCACGCCTCCGCCGCGGCTTGAAGGTCGTGGGAGTGGTTATGGCCGCGCAATGTCGACGCGGCGAATCGTCGGCGAGGCAAAGTCGCGCAGGGTCGTCGGCGCGTCAACGTCGCGTCGGGCCTTCGGCCTGGTTAACGCGGCGCAATGCCGTCTGTGCGATCATCGCCGCGCGGGGAATGGCGCGGTCAACTCAGCCCATGGTCTTTTGCCTGTCATCCAGGCGCCGGCACCCCGTCCAGTTAACACAGCGCGATTCCCATGCACAGTCAAAGTCGCGCAAAGCCGTCGGCGCAATCACCGCCGCATCGGGTCATCGGCCCGGTAAACACCGCGCAAACCTTTGGCGAGTTCGAATTCGCGCGAGAACGCCGCGATCAAATCCGCGCGGGGACGTCGACACGTCCAAGCGCCGCCGGATCGGCAAGTCCCGCGACGACATCGGAGCGGTCATCGCCGCGCGGGGCACCGACCCGGCGGAACAGCCGGTGCGGTCATCACCTCGCAAGGTCGTCGACGTGGTCAACGTCGCGCAAAATCGCGGCGTGGGCGATGCGGCGCGGCGCCAGCGCCGCCTCGGTGTCGGCCATGGCATGTTCGGTCGACCAGCGGACCCCGGCGAGAAGATCGCGAGGCAACGCGGCAGAACGCTTCATCCCGATCAACCAATAGCCGCCGTCGGGCGCGGGCCCCAGCACGGCGTCGTGCCCGCCCAAAGCCGCGAAGGCCCGCGCCACATGGACCCGCTCGATTCCCGGGACATCGCTCCCCACGATGCAAACGGGCCCCGGCGGCAGGCTTCGGAACACGCGCGTCATCCGGGATCCCAGATCTCCGCCGCCCTGCGCGATCCGCGCCGGACGCGGAGTCCAGACCCGGCTGGCCAAGCCCACGGCGTCCGGCGCGACGGCCAAAACGAGCCGCCACCGGGGATCTTCGAGTCGCCGTATCAGCCGCGCCGACTGGTGACGGAACCACCAAGCCGCGCCGACCTTTCCGATCCCCTCGGCCAGCCGCGTCTTGACCCGCCCGGGCCGCGGCTCCTTCAACATGACCACCAACCACCTCACCCGGCGAAAAACTCTTCCAGCATCCGACCGTAGATCGCCTTCAGAATCCCGATTTCGTCCACCGCGACCCGCTCGTCCACCGCGTGCATGCGGTGGCCCACGAGCCCGAATTCCACCACCGGGCAATGATCCTTGATGAACCGAGCGTCCGAGGTGCCCCCCGTGGTGGACAGTTCCGGCCGCCGGCCGGTTTCGGCCTCCACCGCCCGCGAAACCAAATCCGAAAGGTTTCCGGGAGGCGTCAGGAAGCTTTCGCCCGACACCCTCGTCGACGTCTCTATCCTCACGCCCGATTCGGCCTCCACCCGCGCCACCTCCTCCGAGATCCACGCCGACAGCGACTCCGAACCATGCGAGTCGTTGAATCGGATGTTCACCGAGGCCCGCCCCCGAGCGGGGATCACGTTGCCCGCGGAATTGCCCGTGTCTATGGTGGTAACCGCCAGCGTGGAGGCGTCGAAATGCTTGGTTCCCCCGTCCAATTCGCGCGAGGCGAGCCGATCCATCAGCCGCGCCAGCGCGGGCAGCGGGTTGAGGGCGCGGTGCGGATAGGCCGAATGTCCCTGCTTTCCAACCGCCTCGAAGGACACCGTCATCGATCCGCGCCGTCCGATTTTGCACATGTCGCCCAATTTGGAGACCGAGGTCGGTTCGCCGACGACGCAGGCGTCCATCCTCTCGCCCGCTTCGGACATGTAGTCGAGAATCGCGGTGGTTCCGTGCTCGGCTTTTCCCTCCTCGTCGCCCGTTACGGCGACGACGACGGCCCCGTCGGGGGGTGTCCGGGCGACGAAATCGCAGGCCGCCGCGACGAAGGCGGCCACGCCCGACTTCATGTCCGTGG
>JANQKA010000821.1 GCA_028281405.1 Hasllibacter sp.
GTCCGCGCCCGCGCCGCCGTCGATCGTGTCCGCTCCTCCGAGGCCGGAGATCGTGTCGACGCCACCGCCGCCGGAAATCGTTTGCCCGTCCGCGTCGCCATCCAAGGTGTTGTCTTCGTCGTCCCCGGTCACCCTCGAGAGCGGGGCGACGAGATTGGATACTGCGACACCCTGTTCGTCGGCGAAATCCAGGAACTCGATGTTCCGCAACGAGTCTTCTCCGTCGGGAGACCCCGTCCGCATGTCGGTGACGACCGTCCAAACAACGCCGGTTTGGCCCTGGTGCCTCGACTCGGTCGAGAACCGGTAATCCCCCCGGTTCCCCGCATAGACCGCCGTGTCGTCCCCTTGGCCGCCATCGATCGTGTCGCCGCCGCCGCCTCCGGTTATCGAGTCCACGCCGCCGAGACCCTCCAGCGTGTCGGACTCCGCCGTGCCCGTCAGCGTGTCGTTCGAAGACGTGCCCAAGGTGGAGACGGCGATCTCCACGGTTCCGGACTGGCCGCCGAACCGGATCAGTTCGACCCCCACCAGGGTGTCGGTCCCCTCGTCGAGATCGGTGGTCGCGGTGTCCATCACCGTCACCCGCTTGACCATGCCTCCGCCCTCGACGGCGATCATCTCGGCGGTGATCGCGAAGCCGTCGCGTCCGCCCTCGTAGACGGCGGTGTCCTCACCCTCCCCGCCGTGAATCGCGTCGTTCCCCGCCCCGCCGATGATCGTGTCCGCGCCACCGAATCCGGCGATGATGTCCGCGCCACCTCCGCCGTCGAGCGTCGCGTCGGGGCCATCCGTGCCGAACAGGGCGTCCGCCCCCGCGGACCCCGCGCCCGAAACGGTGAGCGTCGCGCCGTCCGAGAACCGGATCGTCTCGATGCCCGTCAGTGTGTCGGAACCATCATCCCCGCCGGTGTCGACATCCGTGTCGCGCACAATGACCCGGCGAACCGCGGTTCCCCCGTCGTCGACCAGGAGAAGGGTGACGTCGTAGCCGTCCCGAACATCCCGGTAGACCGCCGTGTCGCCGTCGCCGGGACCGCCGTCGATCGCATCGTCGCCCGCGCCTCCGGTGATGGTGTCGTCGCCCCCCAGCCCCCTGATCGTCCGGCCCGTGTCCGATTCGTCCACAAGAATGTCGTCGACGCCGTCCTGTCCCGAAAGGCCGGAGTCCGCCGTCATGATTGTGAAGGTGTGCGTCAGTTCCGCGGTCCCGTCGGAGACTGTGATGGTGACCATCGTGTTTTCGGCGCCCGTGAAGGAGCCGTTGATATCGCCGTCCGCGAGCGTGAGACCGATCCCGGCGGAATTCAGCTCGACATCGTCATCGCCCACCCGCGCGGTCGCCGTGTACGTAAGTTCGTTACCGTCGGGGTCGCCGAACCAGGAGCTCAAATCGATGGGCAGGTCCGAGCCGGGGTCCACGGTGTCGCTCGCCTCCAGTGTCGCCACGGGAGCCTGGTTGCCCCGGCCCGCGATGGTGAAGGTATGCGATGCCGTCCCCCTCATTTCATCGGAGGCCGTGACGGTGATCGTCACATCCCGACTTCCTGTGAAGGTTCCCGAAATCACCCCGTCTTCGAGCGTCAGCCCAATCCCGGCCTCCCCCAGTTCGTTTTCCTCCCCGTTCACCAGCGCCGTCGCCGTGAACGCCAAGGTGTCCCCGTCGGGGTCGCTGAACCAAGCGCTTAAATCGATGGACAGGTCCGCGCCGGAATCGACGGATGTGGGAGCCGCCGCGGTCAACGTGGGGGACTGGTTTTCCCTTCCCGCGATCGTGAAGGAATGCGTCGCCGTTCCGCTTTCATCGGAGGCCGTGACGGTGACCATCACATCCTCCCTCCCGGTGTAGGAACCCGAAAGCCGCGCGCCGTTGAACGACAGCCCGAGCCCGGCCTCCCCCAGAGCGACATCCTCCCCGTTCACCCGCGCCGTCGCCGAGTACCTCAGAACGTCGCCGTCGGGGTCGTTGAACCAGGATCTCAAATCGATCGGCAGGTCCGCGCCAGCCACCGTCTCCCGCGCCGCCGGTGTCGTCGTGGGCGGCCCGTTGGACGCTCCCAAAGCCGAGATGGTGAATTCCTGGGACGTGCTGGCCCCGTCCGCGTCCGTGGCGGTCACCCGGATCGTCAGGGGCCGGTCCGAGTTCGGCGCGCCCTCGATCACGTCGCCCCGCAACCTCAAACCGGTGCCGGACAGATCCGAACCATCCGCCAGTTCCACCACGAAGGTCAGTCCGGTCCCCTCGGGGTCGCTGAACGCCTCGCCCAGATCGATGGGCGTTATGTCCCGCCCGACGAACGCGATCAGACCGACCGGGAGGGGCGTGCCGCCGGGCTCGGGCTTTTGATTCGCCGAAATGATGATCCTGTGTTCGACCGATCCGCCACCCTCGCCGTTGGTGACGGTGACGATGGCCGTGACGTCCTCCGCTCCGGTGAGCGTGCCGGTGATCATGTTGGTCGATTCGTCGAACCGCAGCCCGTGGCCGTCCCGGCTGAACTGCACCGCGTAGATGAGATCGTTCCCGCCAATATCGGGATCCCCGAATCCATCGGCCACGTTGATGGCGTCGATCTCGTCCCCCACCACCGCGAGCCTGTCCCCCGCGAGTTGGTTGGCCTCGACCGTGGGCCTGCCACCCCGCGCCGCCGGAGCTTCGGCCGTGATGTTGAACGTCCTCACGTACGACACGCCGTTACCGTCGGCGGCGATGATGCGGATCGCCACGGTTCCCTCGCCCGCGAGCATGCCGGAAATTCGACCGTCCACGAGTTGCAGCCCGACCGTGCTCAGTTCATCGCCGTTTTCCAAGGTGGCGGTGAATTGGAATTCGCCCCCGTCCTCGGAAGTGAAGTAGGCCGCGGGCAGGTTGATCGGGACGAAGGCGGACCCCGCGTCCACCGTCAGGTCGGCGAGGGGATGATTCGAATTCCCCAAGGCTCCGGTCCCCGGCGCGGGATCGCCTCCGTTTCCGGTTCCATCTCCGTCCCCGCCTCCAACTCCGGTGGCGCCGGTGCCTCCACCGCCACCGCCGCCGCATCCGGCCAGCGCGGCCGCGGCCCCCAGCATGCCGAAGGTGGCCCGCGGGTTCCGCGGCCGGTTGATCTCCGCGAACGGCCGTCCAAGCCGTCCATTCGGTCGGATTTCGTCAGGAAAGAACCTCATGGGTCGCATCCTCGTTGATTGTGTGGATTGTCATCTTGGTTGGGTCCCCATGCCCCCCGGCGCCCCGCGGGACATGGCGGGGGCGGCCTCCGGGCAGCTGGAATCCAGGTTTGTTTCCGCTCCGGAGGGGTGGCTCGGAGAGCGGCGGAACTGAGGCCGTCCGCGAGGACGGCCGGCACACAATAAAGAGGGCGCGGGGCCGTCGCTGCGTGGTGAACGGCAAACTCTGCCCGGAGCCGCTTCCGGGGCAAGAGGAATTCACCGCCGTCCTTCGGCGTCCCGCGCGGATGAAGAAGGGAACGTTTCCAGTCGGCGCGATTCGCCGCGACGCCGCGGCGATGGCCCGACCGAGCGGGGAATTTCGAACGCTGAATCCAGAGGAATCCGCCGGTCCGGGCTCCGCCCGGAGGTCTCCGGCGAAGCCTTCGGACGGGCGTTCCCCGTCAAGAGGGTTTCCCGCCCAATCCCACGAATCCGGAAGTCGAGACCCGAATTCGGCGCGGGGAGGCGGAATGAGCCACATGCCGGCCACCGGAGTCACGGAAGGATGATCGGCGGCCCATCCGCCACCGTCCAACTTCCGCGGGATTCCGCAATCCGCCGAAGCCACCGTCTTCATCGTCGTGCCTCCATCGTTCCCCTTGACGGGCATCTTCCGTCCCGCCGCCCCATGGTGGACCGCGCGGCCGCCACGCCGACCGGCGCGCCGGACTCGGCGCCTCATTGGGGTCAAGGTCGCACATACCCCGCAATATCTGGTCGCGCAAGCCAATTGTCGACCCAAG
>JANQKA010000809.1 GCA_028281405.1 Hasllibacter sp.
CCTCCCCGGGCGTGTAGAATGCGCGGGATGCCGACCGTTTCGCCTCGACGGTCTCCGCGGGAGCGTGCGGACCTCGGGATCCAGCGAAAGAGCTGGAACGACCAGTCATGGGTCTCCGTGGGCGCATGCGGACGACAGACTCCCGGCCCGTCAATCAAGGTGAATTCCGGACGGACCGCCCACGCCGGCGTGTGCGGAAGCCCGCCTCCAACTGATTCGTTTCGGTCACAACGCCGGACTCTCCACGCATTCGCGGACGCAGCGGTTCCGGCCCGGGGCGGCGGGCGTCCAGGATCGCGGCGTCAGCGCATATGGTGTCGTATTCCGCGACGACCACAAAAAGTGGAGTATGCGCGAGATTCGACTTTACATCGGATACCTTCTTCGGCACCATATGTGGTGGGGGATGAGCGCGAGACGACCATCCTCCGTGGTTGGACACATCTTGTGGTGGCGAGTGCGCCGCCGGCGACGAGAAGGCATGGGCATGACACTTTCCGGGCGGCACATCTTGGACGACCTCGATCCGATCGACACGGTCGAACATCTCGCGGTGCACAACGAGTGGGATTTCGACCGCGTGGCGGACGACCGGATAGCGATGGTGATCGAAGGCCAGTGGCGGACGTACACGATCTCCCTGGCATGGTCGCGGTTCGACAACATGCTGCGGCTCGCGTGCGCTTTCGACATGGGACCGCCCGTGGAACGCGTTCCGCATCTCTACCACTGTCTGAACGCGGCCAACGACCGGATATGGTCGGGGGCGTTCACATTCTGGGCCGAGCGCAAACTGATGGCATACCGCTATGGCCTCCTGATGGGCGAGGAGGGCACGGTGACCGTCGAGCAGGTGGACAGGCTGGTTTCCGACGCGGTGGCGAATTCCGAGAGGTTCTACCCCGCGTTCCAGCTTGTGGCGTGGGGGGACCGCGGCGCCGACGACGCGATTCAGATCGCAATCGCCGAGGCCTACGGGAGGGCTTGATCCCCGCGCGTTCCGGCGCGCCGCTTTCCCGCCGCGGTGCCCGCGCTGGGAATTTCCCGATCCCCGCGCGACCCGGCCTCCGGATTCGAGCCGAGTCCCAACCGCGGGATTTGGTTTGTTCGATCGGGTGGAATTGCGGAGGGCTTCCGAGCGACGGCCCGCGCCCGGGGACGTCTCCATCCGTTCGAACCCGTCCTTGTCTCCGCATGGCGGCGGTCCTACCATGGCCTTCCCGAATTCGAGGTGTGCGACATGAAAATGGAACGCGCGGCCGAGCGGGGTCTCGTGCTCCTTGGGTGCGGCAGGATGGGTTCGGCGATGCTCGAAGGCTGGATCGCCGGAGGTCTGCCGCCCGCCTCCGTCTGGGCGCTGGATCCCGAACCATCGGCGCGGTTGGAGCGGCTGGTGGGCGAGGGCCTGACCCTGAACGCCGGATTGCCGGAGGCTCCGGCGGCGGCGGTGATCGCGGTGAAGCCGCAAATGATGCGGGAGGCGCTGCCCTCCCTGAACGTTCTGCCGGGCGATTCGCTTTTCGTCAGCGTCGCCGCGGGAACCCCGATCCGGGTGTACGAGGAGGCGTTCGGCCCGGCGGCGAGAATTGTCCGCGCCATGCCCAACACTCCCGCCGCGATCGGGCAGGGGATAACCGCGATTCTCGGCAACGCGCGGGCCGGCGCGGCCGATCTGGATTTCGTCGAGGGGCTTCTGCGCGCGGTGGGCGAAGTTGTTCGGCTCGACGCGGAGAACCAAATGGACGCCGTGACGGCGGTGTCGGGATCCGGCCCGGCCTATGTGTTCCACCTGATCGAGACCATGTCGTCCGCGGGCGTCGCGGAGGGTCTGCCGCGGGAATTGGCCACGCGCCTCGCTTTGGCGACGGTGGCGGGTGCCGGGGCGCTGGCGCTGGAGACCGGGCAGGATCCCTCGCGTTTGCGCGCCGACGTCACGTCCCCTGGCGGCACCACGGCGGCGGCCTTGGAACATCTGATGGATCCGGACGCCGGATTCCCGCCGCTCTTGAAACGCGCGGTGGCGGCGGCCGCGGAACGGGGACGGGAGTTGGCCCAATGATCGAGTTCGAAGATTTCCTGAAGGTGGACGTTCGCGCTGGGCGCGTCGCGAGGGCAGAGCCCTATCCGGAGGCGAGGCGTCCGGCGATCAAGCTCTGGATCGATTTCGGTCCCGAAATCGGCGAGAAGAGGAGCTCGGCGCAGCTCACGGCGCACTATTCGCCCGAGGATCTGCCGGGGAGCATGGTCATGGGGGTGGTCAATTTCCCCCCGCGCCAGATCGGCAAGTTCATGTCGGAGGTTCTGGTGCTCGGCGTTCCGGACGCCGACGGCGAGGTTGTGCTTCTGCGCCCCGACAAGGACGTCGCGCCGGGAGCGAGAATGTTTTGAGGACGCGTCCGGACGGCTTGCGCGCTGTTATCGGGCAGCCCCGAGGCGGCATCGGAATCATTGCGGCACTTGGCCGGGCGCCCGCGTGGAATCGCCACGGAGCCGCCAATTTCGGAAGCGGCCATGCGCCCGCATCGCGTCAGTGGCGAAAGCGGTCGGGCGGATTTGAGCCGCGTCCGTCCCGGCGGTCGCAGGATCGTTTTTGATCCGGTCGGGAGCGCCCAGTGCGCCGTCCCGAACGCGGGAACGCGCTCCGCGAATTTCCCGCCCGGCGGTGAGAGGCGAATCAGTTCCAAATTGGAATCTTCGATGGAACGGGGGGGCGGGGCGCGGAACATCCGCACCCGCTCCGATGGCCGGGATGGAGGTCGACCTCCAGGAATTGCCCGCCGGCACCTTTGGCTTGCCGATTCCGGGTGCCCGTGGAATGACGGAGCTACAAAGGAGACGTACGCATGTCCGATCTGAGGTTCGCCGGAAGCCTGTCGCGGCTCGGAACGGAGAGCGCCTTCGTGGTGCTCGCGCGGGCAGGCCGGCTCGCCGCCGAGGGGCGGGACATCATCAATCTCGGCATCGGGCAGCCGGATTTCCGCACGCCCGACAACATCGTGGAGGCGGCCATCCGGGCGATCCGCGACGGACATCACGGCTACACGCCGGCGAACGGAATCCCGGAACTCAGGGAAGCCGTGGCGGCGGACCTGAACCGCCGTCACGGGGTCGAGGTGAATCCCGACCATGTGGTGGTGGTTCCGGGCGGCAAGCCCACGATGTTCTTCGCCGTGATGATGTTCGGCGAACCGGGCGCGGAGATCTTGCATCCCAACCCCGGGTTCCCGATCTACGAATCGGTGATCCGGTATTCGGGAGCGACACCGGTCCCGATCGCGCTCGACGAGGACAAGGGATTCGCTTTTTCCGCCGAGGCGGTTTTGTCGAAGATCACCGGTAGGACGCGGTTGATCATCATCAATTCGCCAGCCAACCCGACGGGAGGAGTGACGTCCAGGGAGGAAATCGACGCGTTGGTCAAGGGCTTGGCGGATCATCCGAACGTGGCCGTGATGTCGGACGAAATCTACAGCCAAATGCTCTACGGCGGGCGGGAACACGTTTCGCTGCTCCAGTATCCGGAAATCCGGGATCGACTGATCATGCTTGACGGATGGTCCAAGACCTACGCGATGACCGGTTGGCGGATCGGTTACGCGGTTTGGCCGGAGTCGGCGGTGGAGCATGTTACGCGGCTGTGCATCAACGACCATTCCTGTGTGAACGCGCCGACGCAGCACGCCGCGCTGGAGGCCCTCACCGGACCGCGGGACGCGGTGAAGGAGATGGTCGCGCGGTTCGACGAGCGTCGCCGTTTGATCATGACGGCTCTGAACGCCCTGCCGGGGGTTCGCTGCGCCGATTCGGGCGGCGCGTTCTACGCGTTCCCCAACATCGAGGGCACGGGT
>JANQKA010000824.1 GCA_028281405.1 Hasllibacter sp.
TTGACGGCGGACATCTCCGCGCCTTGGCGAATAGCGCTCAAATCATTTAAACGCCAAGCTGGTTGAAAAGGTGGCTTGGGATTCGATCAATCCCAACGAGACCTCGCTCCGCGCGCTAAATTGTGATTGCGCGCCCTACGATGGAGAAATGAAACAGCCGGTCTCGGGCGGGAAACCCGTGCTGACCGGGTCCGATGACCCGCTTCGGGAAATCGCCCCGAAAGATCTCTTCGCCGTCCGCGGAGGAGTAATCAAATTCCGCGGATTCGAACCAAAAAACGCGCGATTAATCCACGCGAAACATTCGGATTCCGACTTCCGTCCCATCTTCATTCAAAAGGGCGTCGATGTTCGAATCGCCCTCGATATCGTGAACTACTCCGCCACAAGAAAGGTCGACCGAATCGCCCTCATCACCGGCGACACCGACTTCATCCCGGCGATGAAACACGCCCGCGCCAACGGCTTGCAGGTAGTCCTGGTGGCGGTCCCGGGGCACAATCCTCCGCACGGAATGCGGGAGCACTGCGATTTCGTGCGGAGAATCGAGTGGCCTCGCTCAGCTCCGTCCGAAGCCACCGCCCAATCCTCCAAACTAACCAAACGGCGGCGCTGAAGGCCGAATCGGGCGCGAATCGGTGGCGCCGCCCCCGATATCGTGGTCTACACCGCCCCCGAGCGGGGAGGAGCGCATGAGCGAAATTCGATTCACCCTCGACGGGCGGGAGGTCGAGGCCCGAACCGGGGAAACCATCTGGAGGGTCGCCCAACGCCACGGCGCGACCATCCCGCACCTGTGCTGGAAGGACGCTCCCGGCTACCGCTCCGATGGAAACTGCCGCGCCTGCATGGTCGAAATCGCCGGCGAACGCACCCTCGCCGCCTCCTGCATCCGCCGGCCGACCGAGGGGATGAAGGTCGAAACCGGATCCCCGCGCGCCGTCAAATCACGCGAAATGGTCATGGAACTCCTCCTCGCCGACAGCCCGGAACGCGGCGAATCGCGCGACCGCTCGTCCCACTTCTGGAGGATGGCGGAACTGGCGGGCGTCTCGCGGAGCCGGTTTCCGGCGATGGAGGAGGGCCACGCTCCCTCGACCGACGACAGCCACGTCGCGATGCGAGTCAACATGGACGCCTGCATTCAGTGCAATCTCTGCGTCAGGGCATGCCGCGAGGTTCAGGTGAACGACGTGATCGGAATGGCCGGGCGCGGCCACGCGACCTTCCCCGTGTTCGATCAGGGCGACCCCATGGGAGCCTCGACCTGCGTGGCCTGCGGCGAATGCGTGCAGGCGTGTCCCACGGGCGCGCTCATGGAGGAGAGCCTCATCGACGACCGCCAGCGCGGGGACGGCGCGGCCCACGACGAGGAGGTCGACTCCGTCTGCCCCTACTGCGGCGTCGGCTGCCGGGTCTCCATCAAGGTCAAGGACGGCCGCATCGCCGCGGTCGACGGCGCCGACGGCCCCGCGAACCGGAACCGCCTCTGCGTGAAGGGGCGCTTCGGATACGACTACATCCACCATCCCCACAGGCTGCGGACTCCCCTGATCCGCCGGGAGGACGCGCCCGCCAAGGGCTTGAACGTCGATCCCGGAAACTGGTCCGCGCATTTCCGGGAGGCGACCTGGGAGGAGGCCCTCGTGGAGGCCGCCGGCGGCCTGAAGCGGCTCAAGGACGAATCGGGCGGCGCCTCGGTCGCGGGATTCGGGTCCGCGAAATGCACCAACGAGGAGGCCTACCTCTTCCAGAAGCTGATCCGTCAGGGCTTCGGTCACAACAACGTCGACCACTGCACCCGGCTCTGCCACGCCTCCTCGGTCGCCGCCCTGATGGAGAACATCGGATCGGGCGCCGTGACGGCGACCTTCAACGAAATCGAAAACGCCGACGTCGCCATCGTCATCGGAGCGAACCCGGTGGAGAACCATCCCGTCGCCGCCACCTTCTTCAAACAGTTCGCCGAGCGCGGAGGTCGGTTGATCGTGATGGATCCGCGCGGACAGGCGCTGAAGCGCCACGCCGAGCACATGCTCCAGTTCAACCCCGGCGGCGACGTGTCCATGCTCAACGCGATCATGAACGTGATCGTCGAGGAAGACCTCGCCGACCGCGGATACATCGAGGCGATGACCGAAAACTGGGACGCGATCCGCGAACACCTCGCCGCCTACCCGCCCGAGGAGATGGAGCGGATTTGCGGCGTGGACGCCGGAACCCTGCGCGCCGTCGCGCGCGACTTCGCCGGCGCGGAGGCGGGAATGATCTTCTGGGGCATGGGGGTCAGCCAGCACGTCCACGGCACCGACAATTCGCGCTGCCTCATCTCGCTGGCGCTCATGTGCGGCCATGTCGGTCGTCCGGGAACCGGACTGCATCCGCTCCGCGGACAGAACAACGTTCAGGGCGCGTCCGACGCCGGACTCATTCCGATGTTCCTGCCCGACTACGCCTCAGTGTCGGACGATGGAAAGCGCGCGCCCTTCGAGGCCCTTTGGGACGGCGCGGCGATCGCTCCGGAAAAAGGCCTCACCGTGACGGAGATCGTCGACGCGATCCACGGCGGCGCGATCCGCGGAATGTACATCCTCGGGGAGAATCCGGCCATGTCGGATCCGGACGTCGACCACGCGCGCGCCGCATTCGCGAAGCTCGACCATCTCGTCGTCCAGGACATCTTCCTGACCGAAACGGCCAATTTCGCGGACGTGATCCTGCCCGCCACGGCGTTCTACGAAAAAACCGGAACCGTCACGAACACCAACCGCCAGGTGCAACTGGGCCGCCCGGCGGTTCCCGCACCGGGAGAAGCGAGGGAGGATTGGTGGATCACCGCCGAGATCGCCCGACGCGTCGGCCTGAAATGGAACTACGGGCATCCGCGGGACGTGTTCCACGAAATGACCCTGGTCATGCCGAGCCTGAACAACATCACCTGGGAACGCCTCGAGCGGGAAAACGCCGTGACCTACCCTTCACTGTCGCCGGACGATCCCGGACAGGCCATCGTGTTCGGCGACGGATTTCCGCGCGGTGGCGGGCGGGCCCGGTTCGCTCCCGCCGGAATCGTCGAACCGGACGAGCGCCCCGATTCGGATTACCCGCTGGTCCTGACCACCGGGAGGCAGCTGGAGCATTGGCACACGGGTTCCATGACCCGCCGCGCCACCGTGCTCGACGCCCTGGAGCCGGGAGCCAACGCCTCGCTTCATCCCGACACGCTGCGCGGCATCGGCGTCGCCCCTGGCGACCCGATCCGCCTCGTCACCCGCCGCGGCGAGATTGAAACGAGGGCCCGGGCCGACCGAGGCGTGCGGCGCGACATGGTGTTCGTCCCGTTCGCCTACGTCGAGGCGGCGGCCAACGTGCTGACCAATCCGGCCATCGATCCCCACGGGAAGATTCCGGAATTCAAATTCGCGGCGGTGCGCGTCGAACCCGCCGTCGGCGCGACTCGGGAGCCCTGACGCCGAACCGCCGCCGCGAGCGGCCACAAGGCGAGGGCGAGCAGGGCGAAGGACGCGAACGCGGCCACCGTCCCGTGAAATTCGGGGGGTAACGTCAATCCCATGAAATTCGGGGGTGACGTCCATCGGTCCCGCCGGGCCAACGCCCCGATTAACCCCTACCCGCCGAGCGGCATCGGCGTCGCGCCGGGCGACCCGATCCGCCCCGTCACCCGCGGCGGCGGGATCGAAACGGGGGCGAGGGCCGACCGCGGCGTTCGGCGCGACATGGTGTCCGTCCCGTTCGCCTACGTCGAGGCGGCGGCCAACGTGCTGACCAATCCGGCCATCGATCCCCACGGGAAGATTCCGGAATTCAAATTCGC
>JANQKA010000006.1 GCA_028281405.1 Hasllibacter sp.
ATCCTCGGATTCGGCCCCGCGCCCCGCCGGCCAAGTCGACCGGGGTCGGGGATACCCCCGGGCCATTTCCGTATTCGAAGCCGGAATGCCCGGATTGAACAACGGCCTGTCGATCTTCCAGTGCGCTGTTTTCTTCTTCGCCGACCTGTTGGAGTCCGCGGGGGATAATTCCTCAGAAGGCGGGCCGGGATTGACCTGCGATCGGGAACTCGAATGAGGGGTCGATGAATTTCGCCTCCCGCGCCGGGCAATGGAGAATCGGCCGATCCGCGGCCACGTCAGGAAAATTTCCACTCGCGCGCGACCTACCACGCGCCGGAGGGCGGAGTTACCGCGGGAACGACCGACCGCGGCGATTCCATCGACCCCGCGCTCCCGTCGCCAACCGGCGCGGTTCCGCGCGGAGTGGCCGAGAACGACATGGAGGCGGGGCCCGGCCGCGTCTCCGAAATCATCCCGTTGGGCGGCGGCGGGAAGGTCGTGACCGCGCGGATGGATCGGTCATGATTCCCTGACGGGGAACCGCGGCCGGCGGTTGACCGGCGGCCGCGGACCCGAACCGGACGGGGCCGCCGGTTCCCGCGCCCGCGAATACACGAAACCCGCTGAAAGCGGAGGAGAAGCGAATGGCCGATCTGCAGCAAATCATCCGGAACATTGTCGCCCTTCTCGATCCCCTGCAGGGGCTCGTGTCGGGGATTTGTTTCCTGATTGGTTTCTTCATGACGCTCGCCGCGCTCGCACAGGCGCGGCGGCGCCAGGAGATGGGACCGGGCCAGGGCGGATGGGCCGCGCCAATCTCCACATTCGTCACCGCCGCGGCGTTCCTGTCGCTTCCCACGCTGTTGAACGTTCTCAACGTCTCGTTGTTCGGAGCGGGGCCGCAATCCGCAGCGAGCGTGTTTTCCCACGCGGAAAGCACCATCGGGGCGATTAACGGAACCGATGCCCGCGAGGTGATCGGTGGTCTGGTGATGGTCGTCCAGTTCGTGGGGATCATCGCGGTGTGCCGCGGCCTCTATCTGCTCAACCAATCCGCCCAGGGCGGACACGGGCCGAAAACCTTCGGCCCGGGCGTCACATTCTTGATTTCGGGGGTCGCGGCGACGAATTTCCCATTGTTTTTGGGATTGATGGAGTCGTTGTTGGCGCCCCTATGAGCCACGCCCCGTCCGCGGGGGATCCTTTCGCCTGCCATGTTCCGGAGTGCGCCAATAACGATTCGTGCCACGCCGACACCAATGTCGCGGGGTGATCCCCGCAGTGGAGTCGTGCCCATGATTCGTTTCCAATTTTGGAGGGTGAATCATGTGGAAACGAGCTTGGGAATCTCAAAAATCACAAAATCCGCGCCTTACCGCTGGATCGAATGTCGACAGGCCCTCGCGGTGCTCCGTGGGATGGTGGTGCCGGGAGCCGCTTGCGCGTGGACCGGCAGGGCGTCTCCCCGCGAACTCCGACCGCTCGTTGTCCATCATTGACATTTCCCAAGGCATCGCAAGCCTTTGAGTTGGCTAAGGAATGACTTGAACCTTGGCCATGAGCTACATGGCCCGCGAGATCATCTGGAACAATTCCCGCTTCCCACCAATTGTTGGGGATTGGCTTGAAAAAGAATCCAATCAGGCGCCCCTTGCTTTTCTCGATGTGTACCTTGCTCTGCTTGGTAAATGAACGAATCCAGCGGTTCGCCACACTGGTCAAGGAAATGAGGGATGCTCTTGAAGTTGGATTCATCGTGGAGATCGCCACACGGTTCCTTGCCCATCTGGGTGAATTTCCGAAACAGTCAGAATTTTTTTCCGTCATTATTTGCCAACCTCCTTATTGATTTCCCTTCTCTACGCGTTGGTGGAACCGCCGAGCCTATTATTAAGAGACGGAATATCCGACGGTGCCGCTTGATCGACCCCATGGGATAAATTCGAATCGGCGGAACCACGGGAACTGGGCGGATGCGCCTCGGGAGGTCGACTCGGCGGTCGGCCCGGAGCGCGGGTTCCGCGCCCCGGGCCGACTTTGGTTGATGACCCGTTCATCGCAATTCCGGAATTGATTCGTCCCGCGTCCACGGCGCCACAACCCGGACCCACGCGTCAAATATCCGGGAGTGATTGTGGAAGCGGAAGCCGCTTCAGGCGGCCGTACAGGTCTTTGGATATCTGGAGCATGCCATTGCCCGACACAAGCGAGTTCCGGCGTTCGGATTCCTTCCATGGGTCATCGTGGCCGTCTTTGCCGAAGTACGCGGCATCGGCCGTCATTTCGAGAACAAAGGGATCTTGATCCTTTGTCAACGTCACCAATTGTTTGTACACGTCATTGCCCTTGGTTTCCGCGCGATATGCGGCCCGCGATATGAAGACGGAGTATTTTCCGGTTCCATTGGTGGGCCTCCGCTCTTCTTGGAAATCGAAGAATAGGCGCGTGTAAGATGCGTCGATTTCCAGCTCTTCGCTGTACAATCCGTAGCGGTTGTACTCGAATTGGTACCCGCAGCCTAACCCTCCCAAGTCTAGGAGGTAGGCGATGTTTTTGAGCTTCGACCTGCCGTGAAGCTCACCGCCCGCGGCGGAGACAATGCGGACGATTTCCCGCAGCTGCCTCAACTCTTTCGCGGATTCGTTTTCTAGGTTCTTCATAGTTTTCGGACCTCCCTCGTGCTTTGCTTGATAATTTCGGTGAGCCGTGTGTCGTTGATGCGTTCGTCCGGAAAAGGGATGTACGCCCTATAAAGCTTGAACGTTGGAATTGAGGCAACGAAAGGGGAAACTTCGCCGAGGTCCACACACTCGCCTCCACGCTTGATTAGGATTTGGGTGAACGGGCTATCGCCCGCCCGTCGCCCTTTGTATGGAGAGCGTTGGGCTCTGTCGATCCAAATAGGATTGGCTTCACTCCCCTGCTCGTCGTTCCAGTCATTGATTTCCTTGATTGAACGGAGAACCGCCGCGTCAATTTCGTCTTGAGAACACTGATATCCAATTTCACGGGTCACCGCCGCTCGGATGTCGAACGACTTTGGCAATTTCCGCAATCTCAGCATGGTGGCAAGCTTTGATATGAGAGGATCGGGTGATTCGCTGAGCTCCGCCAACGATCCGTAAATCACGGAATCATCTAGGAGGAGAGCGTTTTGGAGTGAATCCGGATTTTCTGAGAATTTCATGATTGGATTGAATTGGGAAAGGCCGACAAGATTTCCTTTGCCTTCGGTGCAAAGCCGAACTATTCTTCCAAATAAGTGGGAAAACACTTTTTCCGCGGATCTGACTGTTTTATGGTAGTAAACCGTCGGGTAAAGTTGAAACAGTCCGTGCACAAAAGTTTCCGCGGCGTAAATCGCCTTTTCGTTTAATACAAAAGCCTTAACGTTGATTGCCTGCGAATCGTCGAGGAAAACTGGAACGGTGTCAACTCCGATATTCGCCATCAGCCAATCAAAATCGATTTGTCCATGGCGGGTTCCGGTCATCAATGTGTCGCGTTGCATGTAATCGAGTCGATCCGCGTCGTGTTGACCGTTGAACACGGATGAATAGATGTCTCTTGGTTTTTTTTCGGCGATCATATTCGCGACATCATCAGCCATTTTTGGATCGCAACGATTCAATATTTCGCCTATTTCGGTGTTTCGAATTATCTCATCACTCACAATTTCATGCCTTGCGTACTTCAATCCCAGCCGCTTTCCCACGTCCTCGAAAGCGTGGCTGAACGCGTTGTGGCCGCAATCGTGGAGCAGGGATGCGGCGAGGGCGCAATGGGCCCGATACTCGTTGAAGTCGCTACCGGTATCGCGTTTTATCACGTCCACGAGCTGTCGAGCCGTGTCGAATGTGCCTATGCTGTGACCGAGCCGAGTGTGGGTCGCTCCTATGTATACCATCTCGGAGAACCCGAGCTGCCGGATGCGGCGGAGCCGTTGCATGGGCTCGGTCTGGATCAGGCTCCACATGACCTGATCGAATGGATCGTCATTGAATTCGATCACCTTGCACCGCGGATCCCGCAGGCGTTGGCCCCGTCCCTCGGATTTGAGTGTCATGGCGTCCACTTCCCTTGTTGTTTCACCCTCGGCCATTGGGGGAATCTCACCCCAGGTCGACAGGAAGATGTTTGAATTGCTGGAAAGCCAGATGGTGGGCGGGTTGTTCGACGGCTCTCGCACGCTCCTGACGTTTTGTCAACTCCCGACACGGTGGCCGCTTCGAAGGCATCGGAATATTCAATCTCTCCGCGGTGATGCCGGATGGAACGGATGCGGGGCGAAGGTGGTGATGCTACGAGTGCAATTGATCTTGTCGGGATGGTTTGGGTCATGCGTGGAGTTGGCGTGGGTCGCCTCGCCAGTGCGCGGCTCTGCGGACCTGCGGAGGTGGACTCGCATGACTCGCCTTCCTGTGAGCCGCTGGTGGGCTTTGACTGACCACCAACAAATAGGTCAACGATGCCGCCCCGAACCAAAGCACATCGAGACTCACGGTCGACTGGAATTTGCAACATGCGAGCTCCTTGACCCTCTTCACGGGTCGATGAGCGCGGAGCGGTTGCGCCAAATCCAACGCCTGCGACGACCATGTCTCCTCCTAACCGTTACCATGCAAGGGTCTCGTGCATGAGGTTCGCATTGGCAAGACCCAGTCCTCACATGCAGCCCATCCGGGCCGTCGTCAACCAGCGGCCAGTCTGTGTCACACGCCTTGTCCGAGATGAACGCTTCGAACTGGACGCCTTCGATCAGCGCTTCGATCGCCTTCACCTCGTGCGCTTGTCCGGGGAGCGGGATGAATTCGACCAGTAGTCGAGCACGTCCACCAACGCGACGTTTTGGTTGTCATCCCCCCGCGGAACTGGCCAATGGCCTGTGGGCCGCGATCCTTCCTCGCGCCGGCGGCCTTCTGGTGAACTCGGCCGAGACCCGCTGGCCGGAGAAGCTGAATCGGTCCATCCGACCATCCAATTTGAGCGCGCCGGCGTGGACCGCGGGCCGCGCGAAAGGGAATTCCACGCAGCCGGCCCGCGGGAGCGCGTCCACCGACGACCGCTGCCGTCCACGACCGGGACGCCGCGCGCCGAATCCGCTGAGGTGGCCAAGCAGCCTTCCGGCGTAACCGGTCACCCGTTGACGACCCGCCGAACGGGAGAGGCCACAAGTTTCGGTTCTGAACCGCCCGGTGCCTCCGTGACGTCCTCCCCGATATTGTTGGAGCGTGGCATGCTTGGTCATCCACGGTGCCGCCGCCCTGTCGGCGCGTGCGTCTCCGCGTCTTCCAGGGGCTGACGAATCTCGCACCTCCCGATTCGCGGCTCGGCGAGGGCGGACGAATCGCGCGTCTCCCGATTCGCGATTCGGTAGGGTGGATGGATCGCGCGCCTCCTGAATCGCGGTTCGAGGAGGGTGGACGGATAGCGCGCCTTCCGATCCGCGGTTCGGCGAGGTTGGACGGTTCGCGCGCCTCCCGATTCGCGGTTTGGTGAGGGAGGACGAATCGCGCTCCTCCCGATTTGCGGCTCGTGGAGGTTGGATGGACCGAGCGCCTTCCGGTTCGCGGTTCATGGAGGGCGGACGGATCGAGCACTTCCCGATTCGCGGTTCAGGGTACGGCCTCATTTGGGGCGGCTCTCCGCCACTCTTCGGTCTTGTCGATGCTCCCGGTGAAAATTTCATGAATCCCGGACATGGGCCTTGTTTTAATGAGAATTAAAATTTGACCCATATTAAAAAAATTTGGTATATTCTTATGAGGGCGAGGCCCAGGAGAGTCACTCGTCACGGGGTCGGCGGCATGAACGATCGCCGCCGCGGGGGCCCGTCCCTTTCGAAGCCGTCCGGACTTCCGAT